>WBXG01000006.1 GCA_008932965.1 Verrucomicrobiota bacterium | reverse complement strand
GTACAAGGCGGGCGAAGGATTGGGATGCCGGGCTGTATGTCTCATACTGCCCAAATCACAATTCGAGACCAACGCAGTAATGAGGAGCTTTCCACAAGCCGTAATAGATTTAGTGTGAAATATTCGGGTTAACCCGAATATAATGTGAGTCTAACGTAGCATCCATCGTCCTTCGCGATCTCCGCAGATGATTGGTATGACAGTTGCGGCTTATGTCATATCTATTAATAAAATGCGATGCCAGTCGGTTTTTGCTTTCAGGGTGAACAAGAGTCGCGCTAACCTGAAGGTTTGATTTACTACCATGATTTCTGGTATTAACAGAAGTCTTTCGAATCCTCTCCTTTTCACAAAAACCATTTTGAAAAATAGTTTTTATACACCTTTTTCTAGAATAGAGATGATCCCTTGTGGGATTTTTTTATTCGTAGTTCTGGTATCTGCTCTATTTGCAGAGGAGTCGTATCCCATTACTGAAAGTGCCCCCTCTATTGCTTCTGCCTATGATCTCATCAATGAGACACGCTCTGAAATGGAAGCCAGCCGTATCCCGTGGAGAACACCGACATTTACTATAGTTGCTCAAAATCGGCCTATTGCAGAACTCTTAGTAGATTTTGGAAATCAACAAGGAATCCGTGTTCATGTGAGTCCACTTGTGCGAGGTGAAATCAGTGGGAGCTTTATCGATCAATTACCCGCCTCCTTTCTTGCCAAGGTTTCCAAAGCCTATGGCCTAAGTTGGTTTTATGTGAATGAGCTTCTTTATATCGCGAGCAATCAGGAGGTAAATCTGATTGTAAAACCACTTCGATATGTCAAAGCCAATGCAGCTCTAGCAATGCTAGGCACAAGTGGCTTTATCTCCTCTGATGGACGTGTGGAGAAAATTAAAGATTCTGGGATGGTGACCCTCTCCGGGATTCCCAAATATATTGAACTAACCCAGCAGCTTCTCAACTCCATGGATAATGAAACACAATTTCATGATAACGGTGAAACTGTCATTGAAGTTTTTCCTCTCAACAATGCATGGGCGTACGATGTCAATGTGGGTGGTCCTGCTGGAGCCACTGTCCGTGGTGTTGCAACGACATTAAGGCAACTTATTTGGGGTTATGGAGTGACAGTAGGCCAAGGTGGTGGAAACAACGCTGTTGGAAGAACAGCTAATGGAGCACTCAATAAAATGGGACAACCTAATCAGATGTCAGCTCCCAATCAAACAACAGGAATCCTGCCCCCTACTTCACAACAAGGGCCTCAGGGAGCTGCTGGTATTGGTGGAGAGACAGCTGATGGAACGCCTCCAGTATCAGAAAGTCCGATGCTTCCAAAAAATCCGAGTGGAGGGCCTGGCTCGGACTGGACGTATGCGATGATCACTGCAGATGTCAGACGTAATGCAGTTGTTATTCGTGATATTCGTGCAAACATGCCACTCTATGAATCTGCAATTCGCAAGTTAGATGTGCCTGTGCGGATTATAGAAATCTCAGCAGCTATTGTTGATTTAGAATTGGGAGCGTCGCGTACTATGGGTCTCAATAAGCTAGGAATCAATTCAGGAACATGGACAAGTGGTACAAACACCGTGACCCTTGGTGGAGTAGCTCAATCAGCTCCACTCTCTCCCCCAGCAAATTTAGGCCTGAGCGGCGTTTTTGGAACTGCTGCTGTTACCGCAGCAATTAATGCGTTAAGTGCAGAGAACAAAGCGAAGGTTCTTTCACGTCCAACAATTCTGACCCTCGATAATTTTGGAGCGATGATCAACAATCAGGAAACTTTTTATGTCAATTCGGTCGGACAGTATGTCAGCAATTTATATAATGTGAGTGTTGGATTGAGTCTTCAGGTCGTTCCGCACGTGACCTTCCATCATGGAGAAACTCGTATTTATCTCCAGGTCCAAATTCAAGATGGAAAATCGACTCCACAGTCAGCAGGAGCACTCCCTACGGTTGATGAGTCCTTACTCACCACACAGTCGGTTGTTCGTGAAGATCAAAGTTTACTCATTGGTGGACTTTACAAAAAAGTGAATCGTAAAGATGCGGGTGGTTATCCATGGCTCTATAAACTTCCTGTGGTCGGTTATCTCTTTGGAGTCAAATCCGGTGTCAGGGAGGTTGTGGAGCGTATCTTTGTGATCACCCCTCGGATTGTCGAAGTGAATTCGAAAAACTTGGGAGATTACAGTGAATATTTCAAACCTTCTGCAATGGTGGAAAATGCCATTGAAACAGAAAAAATGGGTGATGTTCTCCCTCCGCCACCTCCACTTCCAGCCCCTACCAGTGAACCTGTAATACTCATGAGTAGCGATACTACAAAAAATAATTCCTCCAAGAACCGTTCTAAGAAAAAACAACAAACTAAAACAACAATCTCCTCTTCCCCTCCCGCACAGCAGCACAACAATAGCACTAACAAAGATTTTTCGTTACCAGCAGCTCTTTCGGTGGATGATTAGTGTGAACTATTCGGGCTAACAATTCGAAAATCGACTTGTTGTTTCCATCGATCTACTTTTTCTACGACCACTTGAAGAAGGTCACCAGCAGAGAATATTCTTTTCTTCTTACGCCCCACAAGCCGTGCATGAAGGGCATCAAAGAGGTAAAAATCATCATCCATGGTCGAAAGAGGAATCAACCCTGAAATCATTGCATCGGGTAGTTCAATGAAAAGACCGTAGTTTCGGGCTTCAATGACTTGTGCTTGAAAGCGGATTTGTTTTTTGGGGTGTTGCTGAGCTTCAAAATAATCGAGTTTCTTAAGTCGGATCGATTCTTTTTCAGCATCGGAAGCTGTACGCTCGGTGAGTGAGATATGATCACCGATTTTTGGAAGTTCTCGTGATGAGGGCCCTGTAGGCACCAGGCCGAGTTGTTTTGCGAGTGCACGATGGGTGATTAAATCAGCATAACGGCGAATGGGGCTTGTGAAATGGGTGTAATCTTTTTTTTGCAACCCAAAATGTCCGATAGGATCTGGGGTGTAGCGTGCACGTTTCAGGCTTTTAAGAAGTCCAATTTTGAGTGCTGATTCAAAAGCCTTCCCTTGAAGTCCATTTAAAAATTTCTGAAGTTCACCACGATGAGAGAGGTCTCCTGCTTTCACTCCGTAGGAAGCCACAAGCTCTCGGTATTCCTCGAGTTTGGAAGCATCTGGTTTTTCATGTACTCGGTAAAGTGTCGGCTGTTGGGTTCGGGTGAGATGACGTGCTACCAGTTCGTTAGCTAGCAGCATCAATTCTTCAATAAGTTGATGTGAAATATCATTTTCAATACGCTCTAACTTCGTGGGCACTCCCTTTTCATCGAGCCAAACTTTGACCTCTGGCATATCAAGATCGAGTGCTCCTTGATCGAAACGACGTTGGCGTAGCACCGAAGAACAGGCCCATGCCATGTGGACACGTTCTGACAAGGAATCCTTTGGGGGATGCTCCAGCATCATCAATGCTTGTTGGTAGGAGAGACGTGCTATGCTGCGAATAACAGTGCGTGCAAAGCGAACATGATCGACTCTTCCTGCATGATTGATTGTCGCAAAGACAGAGAATGCTAAGCGATCTTCATTAGGGCGTAGGCTGCAGAGCCCATTACTCAAATGTTCCGGAAGCATTGGGATAACACGGTCCACAAGGTAAACACTATTTCCTCGAAGTTGAGCTTCTTGATCTAGAGCTGTTCCAGGAAGAACGTAGTGGGCTACGTCGGCAATATGCACCGAAATATCCCAGCCGTTCTCTGTTGATTGCACCTCGATAGCATCATCAAAATCACGAGCATCCTCGGGGTCTATGGTGATAATAGGTCGACTACGAAGATCTTCTCGACCTACAAGATCACTGGGTCGTAGGAGAGAATCAAAGCTGGAGGCGTCGCGTAGTACGTCATTTGGGAAGGCGACTGGTAGTTGATGCTTTTTAATAATAGAGAGCATAGCTACCTCCGGATTTACTGGAGAACCTAGGACCTCGAGTAATTTACCTTCAGGACTATTATGCCTATTCTCCCATCGTTCTAAAACAGCAACCACTTTGTCTCCCACCTTGGCTCCAAGAGTCTCCCCCCCTAGATAGAGATTGTGTGTAAAACGAGGATCATCAGCGATCACATAAGAAAAGTTTTTGGAATGTTGAAACGTACCGATAATAGGTTTTTCTGAACGCTCCAAAATACGAATAATCTCTCCTTCACGACGCATTTTTCTCGAGACCATACCGCGATGATGTGGCTGTCGATGTTCAATAAAGCGGGCAACCACAAGGTCTCCATGGAGAGCGGTGTGGGTATTTTCGGATGAAATAAAGAGATCAGGCTCTTTCCCGTGTAGGGAGAGTACATGAGCTGAACCTGTCGCATGTACTTGAATAATGCCAGTGAAGAGATCAGCCGTTTTCGGAATAGTAAAACGATCTCCGCGCACAGAGATGATGGCCCCACTTCTTTCTAGTTGTTTGAATATTTTTTTACAAAGATCGTGTTCCTTAGCATGAACATGTAACAATTTCAGGATCTCTGAAAACGTGAGTGCCTCCTTGCTCAGAGCTTGAATGATCTTTGCTTCTAGGGGATGAATCGATGCTGGAGTTCCTTTAGTAACACGGGGAGAGCGACGTGTCGAAGTAGATGATAAAGAAGTTTGCTTAAGGCGCTTTTTTACATCTCGCTTTGAAGTACCATCCTTTTTCTTCTTTTTCATTGATCGATGGTAGCGACCTACCATGAATCCTGGAATCTCTATTTTCAGTGATCTCTCCTGAAGGAAGAATTAACCCGGATATTTCATACTGATCTACTACGGAAGCCGGGAAGTCAGATGGATGCTGCGTTAGACTCACATTTTGATTTGGGCAGTATGTACACATACAGCCCTGCATCAAAATGCTCGCCTGCCTTACCCAATCAACCTTCGCGGCCTCCTCGTCACGATCAGTATGAAACATACGGGTTAACCCGGCATCACCCTCCTTCACTTGCCTTTTATTATTAAGCTTTGCACGCCGCCTCATGGCACTTCAGTATAAAATGTTCGTGCTTTTCTAATGAATCACTCTACTCACGACAATCCACAACTCAAAACAGAGAAGGGGCCACTGCTTTCTCATGTGCTTATTACTGGCATGGGTGCTTGCTCTGCTGGAGGAGTCGATCTATCGGCACTCTGGAAGAATGTGCTCCAGGGAAATGTCCATGCAACCATAGAGATTTTTCCTCATCTTGAATGCCCTTTACCTCTCTACAGAGCACCTTCCTTGAGCTTTCAAGGAGCAATGCGAGCTTCTCTGAGGCATGCAGATCGCTCTGCTCATCTTGCCGTTGCAGCTGCTGATGAGGCATGGAAAAATGCAGGTCTAGAAATAGGAATGATCCGACCAGAGCGTCTTGGGGTAATCATAGGAACGGCGCGTGGACCTGTAGGACTTCAAGAACAATGCTTCTCCTCATTGAATGAAACTCCTCGTCGATCTCAACCGACAGCCTCACTTTACACTTCGTTTTCCTCGATTGCTGCTCTGGTTGCTAAAGCTTTCAAGGCAGAAGGACCCTCCTTTATTGTCTCCTCGAGCTGCACCTCCGGTGCAACTGCTCTTCATACTGCCGCAGGAATGATTCAAAGTGGTCTTCTCGATATTGTGATTGTGACAGGAGTGGAGGCTCCACTTACCAAAATGCTTCTGGAGCAATATTACCGAACTGGTATTCTTTCCACTCAACAACCTGCACAACATGCCCTCGCTCCGTTTGATCAAGGACGTTCAGGAACGGTATTAGGAGAGGGAGCTGCATGCGTTATTTTAGAATCAGAGAAATCCGCAACACGTCGTAAAGCCACGCTGTTAGGACGTCTTGAATCCATCTCGCTGGGCTCACAATCCCGCTATCGTGCTGGTCTTGATCCTAAAGGGACCTCTTTGCAAAAGATACTCCATCAATCATTGCAGGAGGCATCTCTTCACCCATCACAGATTCCTCTTATTCATCTTCATGGAACAGGAACGAGGCTTCATGATCATCTTGAAAGCCATGCTGTCGCCTCCTTTTTTGGTGAAGTAAAAGACCAGCCCTATGCGTGGGCTACAAAAGCAATCACAGGACACACCTTAGGAGCTGCTGCACTTTTTCAACTAGTCTTGACTCTTTGTACACTGCGTGATGGCATTGTGCCTCCCATTACTAATTGTATTCATCCCGATCCCCTCTTCCCGTTGCGTCTTAGTAAGGCTCCTATTACTATCAAATCACCATCTCAAGCACTTTGCCTCACTGCCGGTTTTTGGGGAAATGTTGCGAGTATGATTGTTTCCAGATAAATGGAATATGTTTGCTAGGAGTTTTTCTAAGCAACTTGCTTGGTTAGCAATTACCCCTCTTTAACCTAAAAAAGTGAATAAAAATAAAAATTTTATGCAATAGTGCCGTTTTCGAACCCTCCAGGTTAGCCGCAGCTTCATAGCAACCATTTTTAAATCGATCTCCTTACGCAAACTTCCTCATTTTTATTCACGTTTTTAGGTTTAATTTCTATCTACCACCTTGATGCCACCACTCCACGCTTACGTGATTAATCTCGATCGTGATTCCAGTCGATGGAAGCATATGCAGGAATCCTTTCAAGGAACCTCCTTCGAGCTCTCTCGCGTTTCTGCCATTGATGGAAATGCACTTGCATTACCCTCACCCTACTTTGATTCAACCCGCTTTCGTCTCCTGCATGGAAGGCTCGTCAATATTTATGAAATCGCCTGTTACAGGAGCCATATAAAAGCCATTCAGGCTTTTTTACAGAGCAACGAAGAGTATGCACTCTTTTGTGAAGATGATATTGTCGTTCATCCAAAATTAGAGTCGGTGATTGCAGCAGCACTTCTAGAGAAGGATTCCTGGAATATTCTGCGCCTTTCAGGGCTCAGCGTAGGACATCCTATTTTTTTAAAAAAATTAACAGAGAACTATTCCCTTTCTTTAGAGCTTGGCAGACTGAAGGGAGCAGGAGCCTATATACTAGATCGGAAGGCAGCAGAATCTTACGTGAAACATCTCGTTCCAATGTGGCTGCCGTGGGATCATGCCTTTGATCGTGAGTGGTTCTTGGGGCTGAAGGCCCTTGTCATCACTCCATTTCCGACAAACCAGACAGAAGAAAAGTTTCCAAGTAATATTCAAAAAAATTCTCAACCTAAGTGTTCGACCTTGCAGCGCTGGTGTACGACCTATCCCTATCAGATACTCAATGAATGCATGCGTTATCTATTTCGACTGAGTTCTCTTGTCGTTTGGATGATACGTATTCCCCAAGCAAATCGTAAGCGTATCGATTGATGAGAGTAGCGTTAGTATGCAATATCCGGGTTAACCCGAATTCCACAGAGCCTCTTCACCTCATCCCAAGTGGTGGGATGGAATAACAATGACGCCAGGTAAGGGTCTTTCTTGGTCAGTGCTATAGAGCGCTCGATCGATGTAGGATTTTGCAGACGTGAGAAAATAAGATGATGCATCTTTGAAAGTGGGTAGGAGCGTTTTCCATACCCATCTGGTTTATTGCTCGACCAGCAATTGAGGTAGGTGACACCTCCCTTTTTTTCCGTTCCAAGATAAATCACACTATGACCGTGCTCAGAAGATCCAATAGCATCAGTCCAAAAGATTTTTAAAAAATCTCCAGGCTGTGCAAACGAGAGATTCGTGAAATTAGAACCCAGACCCCATAAATAAAAAAGGCGTGCTACTCCAGGGCCATTAGCATTCCAACATCCCCAGAAACCATGGCCATCCGATTCATGATGGGGGAGAAGAGCAGTAAGTTGTTCCTCGTGAAGAAAAAGTTTTTTTTGCTCCTGTAAGTTTTGGATGGTTTTTAAAAAGACGAGGTAGGTTGCCTCCGAACAAAAACTTGGGGTTGCAATCGAGGGTTGAACCACCAGCGATCCTTTTTTAATAGAAAGAGCTTGATGAAGGTTTTTAAAGGAAGTTGGCGTTGTGGCATAACCACCTCCCATTGGCATTGAGCCTACCGCCTGGCACACGACTTCATTGAGGTTCTGCTCTTCCTTGCCATCAAGAACCATTGCGAGTAGAAAGAATGCGCATGTTACGAGACCATATTTTCTCCAAATTTTCATGGAAGAGAATCATGCATCAAATGTATTCCTCTACAAAGGTCATTCTTGGAAAACAAAATACGCTTCTGCCGATACTGCTTCTTAGCACCATACTCACCCTATGGTTCTGGAGGGGTTCAATCAGTGGTCATGGAGGAATTCCTATCCTAGGAAGAATGGAAATTCCGGTGAACCCCTTTTTCCAACAAGATCCACTTTGGAGCCAGGAGCAGCTTGGAACAAGTAACGATACGATAGGCTCTGCAGGGTGTGCCTTGAGTGCAGCAGCCATGGTGCTTCGTTTTTATGGAGATGATGTCGATCCTAAAAAACTCAATAACTACCTCATAGAACACAACGGCTATGAAGGGGATGCTTGGATTAAATGGGAGGTAGCAGCAACATTTCCTCCCAATAAGGCTATCCATCGATATGAAGATTACCCCAGCTATGGGCTTATCGATTGGAATCTGTTATGGGGGAATCCGGTGATCATACGTATACGCAGGCCAACAGGAAAAACTCATTTTCTTCTCCTTGTGGGTAAAGAAGGACTCGATTATCTCGTCCTTGATCCTGGTGAGAAGGGGAGAAATGGAATCTATCCATTTTATGAACTTAGAACCCCAATAGAAGCACTTCGATTTTATCAAAAAAAATAGAGTGCAATTTTTTTAAAAAATGTTCCTATGGTGACTTGTCAGCAAACCCTGTTAAATAAAAACCAACCAACTCATCCTTATGGCTATTTCTTCTGTCCAATCGAGTAGTAAATACTCGATAAGTCCACCCCAAGCTGTCAATACCCCTAATGCACAAAGAAACTCAGCAATATCAAAGGGCACTAAAAGCTCGGTGAGTCCTTCGAGAGGACTTCCTCAAAACAGTCCAGCAACTACTGAGACCACCACTAATACCACCTCAGTCAACGCTGCTCAAAAAGTGGGCTCTCCATTCAATAACCAGGTTGCCACGAGTCGCGTCTAGGAGGGCAATTTAATCTAACCCGGATATTTCACACTAAATCTATTACGGCTTGTGGAAAGCTCCTCATTACTGCGTTGATCTCGAAGTCTTGCCCCATCAGTCTTCACGGCCGCCTCGTCACGATCAGTATAAAATATTTAGGCTAATCTCAAAACTAACTATTTCCTATGAATAACATACCAAACAATAGTGTATCTCTAAGTGCTATGGAGGTTTCTGCAGCCTCCCCTAATA
Organism: Verrucomicrobiota bacterium; assembly: GCA_008932965.1. GTDB lineage: Bacteria > Verrucomicrobiota > Verrucomicrobiia > Chthoniobacterales > UBA6821 > CAIWMF01. The sequence goes on along the minus strand of WBXG01000006.1, from coordinate 30,803 downwards.
CTCCTTCTTCGGCTCAAGGGAATGGGTTGCAACCATCATCGAATCAAGTTTCAGGAACATCTCCAAGTAAGATAAATGAAAGTGGGATAGCATCATCATTACCAGCATCGCCGATTTCGAGTAAGACGCAGGTAGCTGATGCAGGCAAGGTAGGCTTAGATCCAGGTAATGTAATTTAATCTGGGGTTAGCCAGGATATTTCATACTGATCGTGACTAGGAGGTCTCGAGGCTGATAGGGCAAGACGAGCGATGAAGTCTGACGACATATGCGCGTGTACACACTGCCTGAGGAAGACTTTGAGATGAACGCATCATCTATCTGACCCGATCTCCACAGGTGATTGGTATGAAATATGCGGGTTAAATCCAAACAACTTTTGTTTCAATGTGTCTTAATGTTGGAAGCAAATGTTGAAGAGCCTTTCGATACTCCTCGAGCTGCAGCTCGTAGTGATGACAACGTCGCTCTTTGTCCTGGGCTGGAGCTGTTTTAAAATCGACGATTTCAGCCACCATGGGTTTTTCAAGGGAACCTATAATAACTCGATCAAAAGTCCCTACGAGTAGTTCGTTTTTTTGAATCACAGCAAAGCGCCGCTCCCTCCAGACCTCCAATGTGGTAATTCCCCATTTTTTCCATTTAGAGAAAAAATACTCCTCATCAAAAACAGCATGATCTTCTTTCTTCTCTAGTATTTCGTTCAATGGATGAGATGCAGTCCTGTTAATCCATTCTATCTGAGCTAGTGCACGATGCTGGACGATTCCATAGGAACGGGCTTTCCGATCATAAAAATAGTCAGATAACGCATGAAGCCCTTTTTGATTTTCTTTGGAGGGGGTTCGCTTCAGCAATAGTGGAGACCTTTGAAGTGAGGTTACCTCGAACGAACACGGCTTTTTCTTATCACTATTACTTTCTAGCCCGCATATTTTATTCTGATCGTGAAGAGGAGGCTGCGAAAGCTGATGGGGCACCACCGGCGGTCGGGAGACCGCGGTGGAGACTGCCCTGGCTTTAAGGGGGCAGCCCTGAAAGGGCGAGACGAGCGGGAGCGAGCAAGTCAACGCAGACACATATTTTGACGCAGGGCTGTATGAGTCCCTACTGCCCGAGGAAGACTTCGAGCTCAACGCAGCATCCATCTGACTTCCCGGCTTCCGTAGTAGATCGGTATGAAATATGGGGGCTAGAGCTGTTTTTGTTCTTTGCTCGCGTAACGAAAGACCATCATGTTGATGGTCTTCAAGCCCAGAGACACGTAGCCATCCTGCCATGCTTTTTTTTGGAATTTTCCGGTTCACATCGTCCATGAGCACAATATCTAAAAAGCAAATCGCTCGTGTCATCGCCACATAAAGGAGGCTCAATGCCTCCTCCCATTGCTCCTCTTGATGGATTTTTAATAAATGCTCTCTCCCTTGTAGCAAGGTCATTTCACGATTATTCTGAATAAAGAATTTTCCATCATCTGTTGTTTGAACACGCATTGCATGGGCACTCCCACCAAAAATAGAGGTGTCGAGATCCATGAGAACAACACTTTCAAACTCGAGCCCCTTGGCAGCATGCATGCTAAGCACCCTCACTCCACGACTTAAAGGGCTCTCCACGCGCTCCTCACGTGCCCGTGCCACAAGATCTGAGGGAGCCCCACCACCAAGCAATTCAAAGCGGGAAGCCATTGCTATGAATTGTTCCAGGCGTTCCTTTTCATAATCACTGCATGCCTCTTGAAAAACCGGTCGTGTGGCCCAGGCACGCAGGCATGTTGCATAACCCCGATCCACTAGTAGTTCACGTAGTGCAGCCCCTTGAGTGGAGGGGGAAGCTCCCTGTTCTTTTAACAGATCTCCTAATGGGGATGAGTGTACATGTTCATAGGCTGCAGAATTTCCTGGATGCTCCATCCATGAGAGTAGGGAGAGGAGCACCTCAACAGCCAACGTATCAGCGAGTGGATTGCCTCCCTCTCCACTTGCTAATATTCCACTCTCTCGTAAGTTCAAAAGTAGAGAAGGAATAAATTTCGTGCGTCTCACAAGAATTGCAATTTCACGTAATGGATCTTCTCGTCGATGAGCTACTACTAGCTCCACTACTTTTTGAATAACCAATTCCATGATCTCATTCTGAAGCTCTCCTGGAGCCACTGGAATTTTGTGAAGCGTGACACTCCCTTTTAAGCCAACAACAGAAGTAGCTGATACCTGGGGTTCAAATTCAAGCGACCAGCGTGCTGCAGCTTCTTTAAATGGCTCTCCAGCGTTCATTCCTTCAACAACATCTGAATTTTTGAGTGCCTCAAAAACGTGATTCACTGCTGCTAGAATGGCAGGGCTAGAACGATAACTTGTGTGGTGAAGCTTGGTTTTTTGAAGATAGGATTCGTAGTCTTTTTCTAAAGAACCTAGAAGATGCCGCTTTCCTCCACGCCATCCATAAATTCCCTGCTTCACATCTCCAACCACAAAGGCAACCCCTCCCTTTGCGAGCACATCTCCAATCAAAGGAGAGAGAAAGGCATGCTGACGCTCGCTGGTATCCTGATATTCATCAATTAAGAGATGCTCCGTAGAGAGGTCCATCTGAAATTCGATTTCCTCCTTAGATATTTTCTGGGAGGAGAGACTTACTATTTCTTCAATTTCTTGAAAAGTGTAGCGACCTTCGTCAAAGGAATAGTCACTTCGGAGATAGTGATAATCGTGTGCAAGCCGATGCAATGCTCCTTCTCGAAGTAAGGCCAAGCGTTGTTGTTCAGCTTGTGAAGCTTCTATTAACGGAGAAAAAAAATAAATGAATTCTGGTGGTATTTCTTTTCCATAAAAACGGGGTTCCTCATGAAGTAGTTGAGAGAAAAGAGGACTATGGTCTAATACATCCTTGAGATAGAGCGGTTGAGAAAAAGCCTCTTCTATTTTTTTTATAGCAGCAATCCAATGCCCATTCGGTTTTCCCTGACCAGTAAGAGGAATATGAAATGAGGAAAAAAAGTGATGAATCGATGTTTGGTCTTCTCTTGAAACCCTTCGTGGAGGAGATTTTTTTTCTGGAGTTGTTTCGAGTAGCTCATGACGTGCGACAAAACGATTTTTTTCAAGAAGAAGAGCCCCTTTTTTCACCAAGGAAAGGGATCGTTGAAAGTGGTGGAGAATCTTCCAATCTTGTGCAAAGAGCGGATCTAACTTCAAGAGATGAAGCAAGGTTCTTTGGGCCAGTTTATGGACCGTCAGACTATCTGCAATTTCCCAATGAGGGGCTATTCCAAGATCCAATACAAAAGCACGTGCTTGCTGAGCGAAAAGGGAATCGATGGTTCCAATACGAAGCTCATCGATGCGCTCCATGAGTCGTCGGAGTAATCGTTGGCATTCGATTGGTGATGGGACGGGGAGGGGTGTCTCTTCGACAATCCTTTGGCAGACCGATCTATCCAGACATGCGGTCGAAAGTATTTTCAAAATACGATTTAAAATTTCTCCTGCAGCCTCCCGGGTAAACGTTGCTGCTACAATTGTAACTGGATCGACCTCATAGCCCATGAGATCTTTATTCAAAAGAATCTGCAAATAACGGCGTGCAAGTTGCTCTGTTTTACCTGATCCCGCTGAAGCTCGTTGAATAAAAAGAGGCATAATCACTCAATAGTTTCTGAATCACTCCCCGAGCGAATCACCCCATTTTTTTTAGGTTCTAGTATTGAAATTCCACAGAGAGCAGCAAGGGTAGGCATACGTATGGCTTCGATTGTTCCAAGTGCATCAAAATTTCCATCTACGATCGCTTTCATAATACGACGTGCTTCATTCCATCCAGGCAGGATCATCTTAGGATCAAATGGTTCACTCACTCCTGCTTGCTCCGTTTCTATGGGTAACTGAAAGTAGCACAGATCGGTATTCTCAATAGTGGGAGCAGGAAGCCCTGATTCCTGAATCGCCTTCCAGTGAGCAGAGAGTCTTAAATACAGTGGAAGCTGAAGATCTTTCCAAAGAATTTTTTCTCCTTTTTTTTGAAAATGTTCTCTATCAGGGGTGGCATTGCTCCATTCCTGATCGTGCCGTGTTTTATAATCGATAATCATCCAGCGACTCAGCTTGTAATTCCAATCGATACGATCAATGCGACCCTGTAACAGAAGAGAGCCTCCCTCATCGAGTGCCATTTTTTCCTCAATCACTGGGGATGAAGAGTAATGGTTGTTTTCAGCTGCAATGATTCTCCATCCCTCCTGGTAATGGGCTACTTGAGCTTGTGCAAAGCCATCTAAGGTCTCCGCCATGGCCTCCAATTGTAATTGAATCGGAAGAGAGGGTCCTGGAGCAAAATAGTGCTCTGCTATAGAAAAAAGTTTTCTTCGAAGCCACTCTGATAAAGTTCGTGCATCGGTTGACGGGATATTTTTTTCTTCCATCCCAAAAGCTCCTAAGACCTCATGAATGAGTCGTCCAAAATGACCAGCATTCATTTCTAGGGGAGCCTCCTCCACTTCATGAAGTCGCAGGACATGCTGGAGATAAAAAAGTCGCGGTGATTGTAAATAGGTCCGGAGTCCTGTCACTGTCACACAGGTGACCTTTTCTGTACCGAGAGGTCGTGCATGAAAGTGAGAAGCATGATGAGGGAGGGCTCGCTCCTTTATTTTTTCTTCTTTTAGCCCAGATATTTCATACCGATCACCTGCGGAGGTCGAGAAGGCAGATGGATGCTGCGTCAGACTCCTACAGCCCTGCTTCAAAATACGTGCCTGCGTTGACTCGCTCGCTCCCGCTCCATTAGCCTTCGCAGTCTCTTCGTCACGATCAGTATGAAATATCGGGGCTAAGAGAGGTTGTGTTAATTGGAGGACCCGTTGCGGCAACTCCTCTAAAGTCAATCCGAGCATTAAAAGACGGCTAGGACGAGCAGGTTCTCCACGACCATTGTAGCGAGGTGCTATCAAGATAACCTGGCGGGAAGCCATAATACTTTGAAGAAGATAATGATCACGTGCGAGCAACAAACTCTCCTCACTAAGACCCAAACGTGAGCGAAGCCCCTGAGACAAAAAAGGATTGGATGTTAAACTCTGTGGAAAAGATCCTTCGTGGCATGAAGTGATGATGCAATAGGGAGCATCATCAGCCTGCAACTCTAGCCATCCAAGTAATTCGAGTGCTTCTGGTTCTTCTTGTTCTGGGATATTTTTTTCTTTAAGAAGTTCCAGAAGATTTTCTAGAAAGGCACTCATTGAAAAATGCTCAGAAATATGAGGACCCATCTCTTCGATTTCATCTAGCAGGTGTAAGCATTCCTCGAGGCATCCTAAAAAATAATGCCCCTCAAAAGTATTCCCCCGTACCTTCCGTTTTCCGAAAAGATGTTGCAAAAGAGTTCGTAATTTCGATGCTCCCTCCTCTAGCGATACTGGCTCTGACCCAATTCCAATGAGGGTTTCAAGTTCATCTATCCAGAGAAGGAGGTCTTCATTTTTTTTGAAAGAAGCAAGACTTCCCTTATCTAAAAAGAGCGGGAGATGCTCACGTTCTAAAAGATCAAGTTTTTTTAAAAATGCCTCTGGTGCCATGCAATGGGGATAAATATCAGGATGGCGCACAAGAGCACTGAGAGCTGCTATTGTTGGTCCTGAATAGTTGTGATGATCTAAAAAATGAGCAATGGCTCTTAAGAGTTGATACAAACGTCCTCCACGAAAAGGAAGCCCCCCTGCCCATCGAGTTGTAACTCCTACATGTGCCAACCGAGTTTGTAGTAAGGGGAGTGTTGAGGAATCTGGGAGAGCAACAGTTACCTCGGATCTCCTATCCTTAAAAGGGGTTATTAATCGAACCACCTCCTTTGCTTGATCTTCATTTCGTTCGCATGGAAGGAGCTCTGTATCTTGAATCACTGGTGGATGCTCTAACCAATATTCTTTCACAAGTAATCCATGATTGGTAAAGCCTGCCGCATGTTCCTTAGGTGCAATAATAATCACTGCGGGCTTTATTTTTTCAAAAAAAGATTCAAAAAGTGGAGGAGCCTCCACTACTCCTGCTACGAGTACTCGAACACCCTTGGACACTTCTCCATGGGTGAGAGAAGAACGTAGAAAGTCGGCAGGATCAGAATATCCCCATGAAGCCATCATCTTGCGGTAGGTTTTTTGAAGATAAGCAAGTGCTTCCCAGCGAGGTTGCTCTCGTTCTGCAGATTCTGGAAAAACCTCTCCCACTCGAACTGCCACAGTATGAAAATCAAGCCCCTTACTTCCGATCTCTTCTGCAAGTGATTCTATGATTCCAATCAACACCTCACTACTTCTTGGAGGAATGACCTTCTTAGAAAAAGGTTGAATATGATCTCGATGATACTTCGGAAGCATTCGAAAAGCCTCACGCCAGGCAAATCGCTGCAATACGCCACTCGCTTCGGGAAGAGTTTTTTCACTTGGTTTCAACAGTAGGGTTACCGCCTCGCGTAGTGTCACAATAGAAGGAGGATTCAAATTCCATTTCTCTTTCTCTGCTTCCAATGCCAATAACTCTAAAAGCCTCCTTCCCGCACGACGACCAGGAAGAACAACTACAGTTGAAGAAAGATCCTCTTGAGAAGCGCTTGTTCCTTGATTCCACGTATGCAGCAAATAGGTAGCAAGAGGCGGTAGCCAGGGGTTCTTCCAATCAAAAAAGAGAGGTTGTGGAGAAGTACTCACAAGAAAAAAAGAGATCCAATCATTCTATGGAACCTAAGAATCGAGAATCAAAAGGAGCAGTATGTAGGCTAGCTCTTCACAATCTCAGCTTCAAAAAGCTCCAACGCTTTTTTAATGAGTGGATCATTTTTGAAATGATCTAGCTCCTCCTGGGTCAGGGTTGGAATGGTATGGGATTGTTGAGATAGAGATGGTTTTGTTTTTTTAGCAGATTGAGGAGAACTATCTTTGGGGGCCTCCTGAGAAGGCATTAGTTCTACGGTCTCCTCATCCAACACTTCCTCGGCGAGGGCTTCTCCAGTAAAACGAGTCACTAATTCTACTTTCTCTCCTAAATTTTGAGTGAGTCGCTCTTGAATTTTTTTTCGTGCCTGGGACCAAAAAAGGGTTTCAGTTTGGGCCTCATAAGAAGAGGGAAACTCGATAACCATCTGGTGATTCTTTCGTTCTACAAAACGTCCAGTAGTGAGCCATCCAAATTTTAAGGGTGATTCCAAGGCAAGAGCGGTGGCAATGCCACCCCAAGGGTCATTGATAAGAGGAGTTACTACAGCATCCACGTTACAGCACTCTCTATTGATGGGAATGATCACCTCGTCTAAAGGAGTCATTGGTAGCACGGCAGAGGAGGAGAGGCTGAGATCGCTTTTTTCCTCCGGGGAGATTGCTAGGGGCTTGGGATCATTGGGACTAGGGGGCTCGCTTTCCAGTAATTTTGGAGAAGAAGAGACAAGGGGGGATTGATGATTTTTTTTACTCTTGTCCACTTCGGTTCTTACCAATGTTGCTACTGGCTTCCTGAATTTTTCAGGAGGGGCCTTTCCTTCACGGAGAGTTGTTAAAACCTCGAGAACTTCTGTGAGGCTTACCTCTTGAAGAAGATGGATCGCTTTTATAGCAAGGACATCAAACTGTAATTTCTTATTCGTAGCCCATCTAAAGCGTTCTTCAGCTTTTCCCAATTCCTCAAGAAGGGTTAATAACTTTTCTGAAGAGAGATAATCTCGAAGCATCGAAAAACAGGTCTGCTCCATGGAGGGATGGACTGTTTCAATGAGAAGATCGCGAAAAAAATAGATGAGATCACTTAATAGTCGAGAGAGATCCTTTCCTCCATCACTCTGGTCTTGAATTAATGTCAATGCTGCATGGACATCTAACGTAAGGATTGCTTTACCTAGCTGATGAACAAGATCACTGGGAGTAAATCCAAAAATGTGTTGCACATCGTGCTGCGAAATTGTTTTGCCGCAAAAAGCCACGAGCTGATCCAACATCGATTCTGCATCCCGCAACGCTCCATCAGCTCCGTGAGCGACTGTTAAGGCAGCCTCTGCTGACAACGCGATTTCCTCTTTTTGTGCAATCAAAAGAAGATGATTAGCAATCTCTTTTTCGGTGAGACGACTTAAGTCAAAGCGTTGGCATCGACTCGTAATGGTGGAGGGAAGTTTTTGTGCCTCCGTTGTTGCAAAAATAAATTTCACATGTTCTGGTGGTTCCTCCAACGTCTTAAGAAGAGCATTAAAAGCAGCTGTGGTGAGCATATGTACCTCATCAATGAGATAAATCTTGTAAGGCCCTCGCACAGGTGCAAAGGCGGCATTCTCTCGAAGCGTCCGGATGCTCTCGACGCTATTATTACTAGCTCCATCGATTTCCAGAACATCCATGCTATGACCTTCTGCAATTTCCAAACAAGCAGAACAACACCCACACGGATCGATTGTTACTCCTTGGTAACAGTTGAGGGCTTTGGCAAAAATACGGGCAATAGAGGTTTTTCCAACCCCACGCGGTCCAACAAAGAGATAAGCTTGCGCAAGCTTTTGAGAGCTAATGGCATTTTGAAGCGTTTGGATAATAGTCCGCTGACCAACGACATCCTGGAATCGTTGGGGGCGATATTTTCTGGCAAAGACACGATAGCTCACGATGATAGAGTGAAAATTGGTAATGAAAATTAAACTGTGAGAAGGAAGCTAAACGTAATAAGAGGAGAATTCTAGGATTTTCCAATTTTTCGATCCCAGATATTTCATGCTTATCGTGACAATGCAGCGTCGATATGACTCAGCAGCGCCGCATGAGACTTCATGATGAAATATCCGGGCTTCTCTGCGTAGCACCAAGTGCAATCTTTCCTCCCCATGAAAGAATTTTTGCTTTCACCCCTGCTGCTTCTGCCTCGGGAATTTGGTGATTACGAACATAAAAAAGAGAAAGGCTTGACCATGCCAGTTGATCGTTAGGAGCAAGCTCCGTTGCTCGTAATCCTGCTTGGATCGCATCCGAGTAGCGACCTATCTTCATCAAGGCCATTCCTAAGGCATGCCATCCTTCAAAAAATTCAGGCTCTAAGTCGACACATTGCTGATAAAGGGTGACGGCACCTTCAAGATCTCCAATAGCAAGAGCACCTGTTGCTTCATCAAAGAGCTCTGAATGATGAGAGTCTGAATTAAGATGCACCTTCATATGAAATATCCGGATAAATATACTTTAGAACCATGATCTGTTCTCCAGCAGAGTCAAACCATCGTGATAGTTAAGGAATCTTATTTTCCGAAAATAGAGGAGAAAAGACTGCGGCGATGGTGTCCATCAATCATACTAATCTTAGCATCTGCTCGGGCCTGGCGCAGCCATTCAAAAAAAAGCAGATGCCGCCCTTGCTCTAATAATTCCTCTTCGATACTCGCATGATGTATTTGCCAATCATGATCACTGAGGGGCTCCCTTCGTTGTAAGGTAACAATAAAGTCTCCCCACTCGGCATGGTTCACTTGACTCGTCTCACCTTCTTTTAGGGATAATGTTGATGCAAGATATTGCTGCTCATGCAAAGAACGCTTTGGGGATGCAGGGGAAACACTTCCTGAAATGATGACTGGCTTGAGTCCAAGTTCAGTACTTGCTTGAGCAAATGTTTTTCCAGCTTTCATGGCTTGATTTAAACTTTTAATCGCATTACTAGAAGCCTCCTGAACTGCTTGAAAAGCTTTTTGGTCTCGCAATATTTTCTCAATTTTCGAATCAGCTTCTTCCAAGGTTAATGGTCTTGCAGGAATGAGTTGTCTTAAAGAAAGAATATAAAAATGATCTCCACTTTGAATGATCTCAGAAATAGCTCCCACATTAGTAAGCTTGAACGCAGTGGAGATCAGCTCCGGAGGAGGTAGCTTTGTTTTTGCTGGAGTAGTAGATTCCGATTCTTTTTTCTTAAAAGTGGCAGTTTTAACAACGTGAAAACCATATTTTGCAGCACTTTTTTCAAAATCTTTTCCGTTCTGTTGTTCTTCTTGGGTCTGTTGTTTAAAACCAGAAGCAGTCTCAGAAAGCGCCTGCAGGGCTTTAACACGGTCCTTTCCTTGTAAATTTTGTTGATTCAAAGGGAGCGTAAAACAGAGATAATCAACCGCTCTTTCCTCCTCATTGACAAAGAGTGATTTATTTTTTTCGTAATATTCTTTTTTTTCTGCAGGGGTTAGAGCCTCCCCCCCGAGATTCTTAAAATAATGATCTTGATCAAAACTAAGAACCTGCAGGCTCACCGGTTGATAGATCTGGGCTGCTTCTCGTACCTGAGCTTCACTCACAATTACTGGTGCAGTGATGAGTTGATATAATTTTTTAAAATAGAGAGAATCACGTACTACTTCTTCTAAGTGGTGCTCTGTAAAGCCACGTGGAATAAGTTGCTCCTGCAAAAAAAGGGCATACTTACTACTGTCAAAAGATCCATCTGTCTGGAACATAGGAAATGATTGAATCACCGTTGCGATGTTTTCATCGGTTGGTACAATGCTTAATTTTGGGGCTTCATGTTGAATCACTAACGTATTAAAAACAAAAGAGGTGAGGGCCACTTCTTCATTTTCTGCAAAACCACCGAGATCATTCACGAACTCAGTTAACCCCAGGGCAACTGCAAGACGATAGTCACGAATCTCACGTTCACATTCTGACTTTTGGATCACATGCCCGTAAACGGTGGCGACATCATTAACACCGATTTGAGATAAATTCGTTCTATTATAAAGCCAGATAAAAGAAACAATTGTAAAAAGAACAATAAAAAACGTTAAAAAATGCTGATTTTTACGAATAACAGAAAGCATAGAAAATGAGAGGAGGTGCTAGTGAATATTTCCTCTATTGAGAAAAAAGGATTGCAAAGAATTACCTATACTATACTTTTCTATCAATTGAAAGAATGTTCTGGGGGGAACAACAACCCGTCGCACCTTTGGGTGTGGCGGGTTGTCTTTTTTTTGACCTGTTTCAGTTAATCCGGATATTTCATACTGATCTACTACGGAAACCGCGAAGTCAGATGGATGCTGCGTTAGACTCCCATTTTGATTTGGGCAGTATGTACACATACAGCCCTGCATCAAAATGCTCGCCTGCCTTACCCCATCAGCCTTCGCGGCCTCCTCGTCACGATTAGGGTGAGTAAAAAGCAGCTGCAAAAGCTTATTGCTACACTTCACCAAAGCAATTCATGATCAACGCTTCAAGGGCAGCAATAGCAGCAACTGCTTCTTCCCCTTTTGCAATCAGACGTATTTGTGACCCTTTTGCTGCAGCAAGCATCATCAATCCCATGATGCTTTTACCATTGATAAGCTCTCCCTCTTTTTCTACTGAAATTTCTACACGAAATTGATTAGCGGTCTTCACAAAGAGTGCTGCAGGCCGAGCATGCAAACCGTTACTATTTTTAATAGTGACATCCTTGATCACACAGAATGGATCATTAAAATTTTTCTTATCATCACTAGGATCCATCATATTAATTTTACCCCTTCATGACTTGAAGCAGTCGATTATTGAATTCCAGAGCAGCATGATAGCCCATAGATTTGAGTTTTTGATCTAGTGCTGCAACTTCTACTAAACGAGAAACATCACGTCCATTCCTCACAGGAATAGTGAGATGAGGGATATCAATACCTAGAATAGTTAAAAATTCTAAGTCGAGCCCCACTCGTTCAATATGCTCTACTTCATTCCAATCTTTTAAGGTAACAATGAGGTCAAGTCTCTTTTCTGGACGAACAGCTCCGATACCGAAAATGGCAGGAATATTAATAATACCAATGCCGCGAATTTCCATATGAAATCGTGTCACATCACTACTTGTTCCAAATAATTCACGACCTTCAAAATTTCGAAAACGTGTGATATCATCACTCACAAGACTGTACCCACGTTCTATCAACCCTAAGACACATTCACTTTTACCAATGCCTGTTTGACCCTTGATGAGGACACCAATTCCAAGAATGTCAACCATGCTTCCAAATTCTGTTGTAACCGGAGCAAATGCCTCTTCTAGAGCAATGGTTGCCGCATTAATAAATTCCATTGTAATGAGCGGGGTACGAAGAACAGGTACCTTAAACTCTTCTGCAAGTTTTAATAATTGTGAGGAAAGCGTGCACCCGCGAGAAATAACAAGAGCCGGGATGCGAAGTGTAAAAATTTCTCTCAATCGCATCTCACATTCTTCCACTGGCAGATGCCTTAAATAACTTAACTCAGCATATCCAGCCACCTGAAGACGCTTAAATGGAAAATACCTGAAAAATCCGGCAAGTGCTAACCCAGGCCGGTTAACGGTAGGCTCCTTAATGTAAGATTCCTCACCTAATTCTTTGTTGAGCTGCTCTAATTGGAGTTCTTTTTGATAACGGGTAAAAAATTCAGCAACACTAAGCTTTTTGACAATATTTTTGTGCATGTTTGGAATTGAACTTTTTTTAAATTCTGGATTACAAGCTGGGCACCTTAGGGGATGCAAAGGATTTGGAATTTATTAGAAGAATCATCAGATTACAAAAAAAAGTCTAAAAATTACATGGAAAAAGATTCTCCCAAATAAAGCTTACGGCTAATTGGATCATGAAGTAAGAAATCCTTGTCTCCCTGACTTTCAACACGCCCTTCAAAAATAAGATAAGCACGATCAGTAATTGCCAAGGTCTCTCGCACATTATGATCTGTAATAATAATTGCTAAGCCGCTATCACGTAGATCTGAAATAACCTGCTGTACATCATAAACAGCAATAGGGTCAACACCGCTAAAGGGTTCATCGAGCATCAAGAGCGAAGGATTCATGACTAAGGAACGAGCAATGGTCAAACGGCGTTTTTCTCCACCGCTCAAGGTGAGTGCCTCATTTTTAGCCAAATGATCAATCCCAAAACGGGTTAGCAATTCATCACAACGATCGCGTTGCTGTTGTTGATTCAGAGAGGTTGTTTGTAAAATAGAGAGAATATTTTCCTCTACCGTCATCTTTCTAAAAATCGACTCTTCTTGAGGTAGGTATCCCATACCAAGACGAGCTCGTTTGTACATCGGTTCATGAGTGACATCTACCCCATTAAAGAAGGTACGACCACCATCTGGGCGTACGAGTCCAACGATCATATAAAATGTAGTCGTTTTACCTGCTCCATTAGGCCCTAACAATCCAACAATTTCACCAGGCCGAACATGAATGTTCACTCCATTGACAACGGAACGCCCATTATAAATTTTTACCAGCTCATCGGTTCTTAAAATAGATTCATCGTGCGATGTTACTGGAGAAAATGGAGAGGGATGATGAGAAGACATAGGGCTCACACCCAATAACGGGTAATGAGTATTGAGTAAAGTGTAAAGAATTGTTGAGCCCAGATATTTCAGTAAGAAATATCCAGGCTAGGGTGTTTGGCCAGGGTCGACGACCATAGCCCGACTTTTTCCAATGGTCCTTGAAGTTCCCTTATTATTGAGAATCATCACTGTGCCCTCTTCTGTTGCTACTTGATAGCTTCGACCTTGTTGAATCTGAGGTCCTATTTTCAGTGTCATATCGCCAGTCGCGGGATCATAAAGAGCCTCGCCAGCACGTGCTACGGATTTGATAGCCTCCCCTTGATCATTCGTATTTTCTTGTTCAATAATGACATTGCCTGTGGCGATAACCTGCTGAAGGCCTTGGCGATTTTTATTCATCACAACATGCAACTTGTCGCAATAGAGGATAAACTGCGGATCGTGCACAACCACATGCCCATTAAATTCAATGGTATTGGTTAAATCATCAAACCATGCTCCCTCTTCTGCATCGATAATAGTTCGTGCATTCTTGGGTCGGGGCTTACTCCCAATTCCTAGTTTTAAGGGATCACTAGGAGGTGATGTTCCCTCCAAGGCTGTTGCACCCATGCTCCAATGAACAAAGCATATCAGCAGAATTACAAAAAGACCCCTACGAAAAAATAAAAAGCGTATCATTATTGCTCCTATTTAAAGTGTCTTAGCGGGTATTCCATTGCGAATTTCTGTGTGCACATGTCCTTTCATAGTGCCATATCGCGTTGAAGTATTAAAGGCAGCGGATTCTCCCACCATCTCAAAATCTTCACGTTTAATAGTAACCTCACTATCGGTAGAAAGAATTTTGGTGTCTAAATGAAATATTCCATGCGGTACAAATACGGTCACATCCTTCCCATCTCGTTCAAAAAACTGAATGTTTAGCGAATCAACCTCGAGTTCTTGTTCACTAATTTTGCGCGCTTTTTCTGCAATAAAGTTCATCGTAGGATTCCCTTCAGCATCATATTGAGGGATGAAAATCCCTTTCATATCCTCTCCTAGAGGAGCTGGGAGATCGATAGGAGGAGTAGTATCTTTTTGAGAATGGGGCTCTTCTTGTATGGTCGAAGGTGCTTGTGCCCCGATGGCCAAGGCCGATATTATAAAAAAAATAGAGGCTCTTAAAAAAAACAAGGTCATATTAGAGTATGGATTCAATTGAAAGGGGTACGCTCTCAGATCATTGGCTATCTTTCGATAGTGCTTCGATCTTTGGCCTTGTCCTAAGAAAATTTTTCAGCGTTTCTATCATCCCTTTTTCAACGTAATACACTATAGAATACTTCTCTTTTCTCGAATTTCAATTTTTTCAACCGATGTCTGCGCAATGAGCGCAGATCCTTGATGCTGAAGTGTTATGAGGTACCAAACAAATAAGAGAAGATCTAAAGTTTTTCAGAATGTGAATGAGGGTCACTCATAAATTGCCCTATGAATTGCTAAGAGAGAGCGGAGCACCTTAGGAAGAGTGGCATGAGAAATTTGATTGGGACCATCAGAAAAGGCTTTGGTGGGATCTTCATGAGTTTCTAAAAAAATTCCATCAACACCAGCCGCCATCGCCGCCCTTGCTAGTACGGGCGCTAAAATTCCATCGCCAGTAGTATGATCTCCCCCTCCGCCGGGACGTTGGACCGAGTGTGTGGCATCAAAAACAACATGATAACCACCTTCTCGAATCCAATAAAGAGAACGCATATCAGCCACAAGGTTGTTATATCCAAAGGTCGTTCCTCGTTCGGTAAAAAAGAATTTTTCACACCCTGCACGTGTCAGTTTTTCTGCAATAGGCTTGAGATCCCATGGGGCAAGAAATTGTCCCTTTTTGACATTAACAACACGTCCAGTCTTAGCAGCAGCTACGATCAAATCGGTCTGACGACAGAGAAAAGCAGGGATTTGTAATACGTCAATGAATTCAGCCGCTATTAATACTTCTTCTACAGTATGAATATCAGTTGTAACAGGAACCCCAATAGCTGCTCCAACTTCGGCCAGCATCGCACATCCTTCACGAGGCCCCATACCACGATAGGAAGTGGCTGAGGTCCGATTTGCTTTATCATAGGAGGCTTTAAAAATAAAATCGACCCCTAGATCATCACAGATCGAGTAGATTTTTTTTGCTGCATGCATCAAGGCTTTTTCACCCTCAATCACACAAGGGCCTAAAATAAAGAGAGGCGAAGATCCTCCTAATAATTTTGTTCCAATAGGAATCGGAGGCATTTTTAACTTTAATGGAGAAGGGAATCTTGGTTCCTCTTTCAGAGCGGGTAAGGAGAGTTTTTCAGAAGAATCTGGATCAATGCTATGCATAAGTCCCCACCGATCCAGCAGCAGAAGGAGCAGGAGGAGTGACCTCAGTTAGGGAGACCGATTCAGATGGTGTTTGGCTCGTCTCTGACTCTTCTCCTTGTTGAAGACGCTTGTTCCAAAAGAGGGCAACATCGCTGAAGCCTTTAAGCAACTCTTGAAATCGTAGAAATTCCATTCCTTCAATTTTTTCCTGGTAGCACATAAAGACACTTAATGTTGCAGGATCAACACCTAGAGTAGCCCCACCAGTTCCCGCCCACAGGAGATTGGCTTCAAGTAATTCAGGGTATAATTTTTCAGTTTGATAGGGTAATAATGTTGCCACAATACTTGAGAAAATCATGGCTCCTGTCTCATCATTACTCTCTAAATCAATAGTAACTCGATCATCAAAGCGAAGAGAGCAAAGACCATCATCACTCGGTTTCAAATCAGGCAACCCAACGCTTGACCCAAGATCTTTTAATAAGTTTTGAAAACGTTCCATGGACATATTTGATTTTAGAGTGAAATGACGGCTTTTGAACTTAAGTTAGAACGCATATCAGCCGAACCTTTGTGATGCAACTTTTTAATAGAAAATGTTGCTCTTGTCATTGGGGAATCACCTCAGTAATTTTCTCAAATGCCTGATCATCCACGAGAGCGATCTCAGAGTCATCATGATGAAAAAAGAATTTCTAAAGATAGAATATTCTTTCAACAGCCATTCCTCGTTGCTTTAGCCCAAATATTTCATTCTGATCTACTGCGGAGACCGGGAAGTCAGATGGATGCTGTGTTGATCTCGAAGTCTTCCTCGGGCAGTGTGTACACACACAGCCCTGCGTCAAAATATGTGTCTGCGTTGACTCGCTTGCTCCCGCTCGTCTCGCCCTTTCAGTGCTGCCCCCTTAAAGCCAGGGCAGTCTCCCCCGCGGTCTCCCGACCGCCGGTGGTGCCCCATCAGCTTTCGCGGCCTCCTCGTCACGATCAGTATGAAATATTCGGGCTAGGGATACTGTTAGGTTTTTTTCTATTTCTTTCTGGGTGCACAACCATCGTTGAGCAAAATGCCTCTGATCGTACTGCCATTAAGAGGGCCATTGCCAATGAAACACCAGGTCACTACTTCATAGGACGTCGTTTTTATAAAGTCGACTATCATATGTGGGGCTGGGTAAAAGAGCCCAGCAAACCTTGGAAAGGGTCTCAATTAGTCATGTTCAACGAGCAAAAAATGCTAGCTCCTGACCGAAAAAAAAATCAAATAGGAGCTGATAATAATTATGAGTATCAACTTGAGGGGCACTTCTCCGGCGAGAAAGTGTATGAACCAGCAAGTGATTCTTTTTATCCTGAGTTTGTTTTAGAAAAAGCAACCCTCGTTACTACCACTCCTCCCCTGATTTTTCCTGATAGCCGCTGGATCGATCCCAAAATTAGGCTATTGGAACCACCAGAATCTTAACCCGCCTATTTCATACCGATTCTGCTGCGGCTTGCGAACACCTGATTGATACTGCTTGACCTTCGAATTGCTCCTCGGGCAGTATGAAACATACAGCCGTCGTCACAATCCATCACCTTCGTTGACTCGCTTGCTCCCGCTCGTCTCGCCCTTTCAGTGCTGCCCCCTTAAAGCCAGGGCAGTCTCCCCCGCGGTCTCCCGACCGCTGGTGGTGTCTGCATCAGGATTCGCAGCGCCTCATGACGATTCAGTATGAAATATCCGGGTTAACCCAAAAATTTTTATGAATCGAATCCCTACCTCTTTCTTTATCACTTTTTTTTGGATTGTTTTTCTAATGACGCCCATTTTTGCAGATGACTCTGGTCCCTCTGTAATTCCGCCAGTCATCATTCATAATCCGGATGGATCAACAGTCACTAGGATTGATAAATCTGATGGTACAACAATCACCACCGTCACTAAGACTGATGGCTCCTCCGTAAAAACGATTGATAATGTTGATGGATCATCGGTGAAGCTAACCACGTATGCTAATGGTTCGTGGATAAAAACAACAACAACAGCTCTTGGAGAAACCACCATAGAACAAAATGATTCCTCTCTCCCTGCCTCCGGAAATGAGGACTCTCCTACAACGACGCCTGATCCTAAAGCCCCCCCCTCTTCTGAGGAGCCTTCACTCCCCCCCCCTGGAAGTTTTAGTACCCCCTTTTGAAATCAAACAGATTCCCGTTTACGAAGAGAATGATCAAAACGGTAAACCTAATCAAAACGGTCCCTTTTTTTATATCTCAGAATCTTGTATTACCGGCAATGAGTATTGTGCTTTTTTAAATGCGGTAGCAACAAAAAGTGATCCCTTTGGACTCTACTCCAGTGATATGTCTAAGGATCCTGTTGGTCAATTTGATCCTAAAACTCATCGCCAGACTGCTCCTCCTCATGTAGCTAAAATTCAGAAAAGCAGTCGTAACGATGGAACATTCCATTACGATTTGATCGACCCTAATACGGAAGTGAAGATTGAAGTTCCTGGTCGATCCTATAAGGTACATAGAGGAGATCTCCCTATCACTAGAATCAATTTACTGGATGCTGCTCGTTTCTGTAACTGGCTGCACCATGGACAGCCAACGGCTCCTGAGGGAGACGAAACCACAGAAACTGGAGCCTATAAAATTGATAACGGTTATGATGCTTATCTTAGTGGATTTGCTAATGCCACTAGAGATACCTATCGCAGTATGTTTACTGGAATCACATTACAGGAAGGTGCACGGTGGTCACTTCCAATAATCGATTTTTATTATGGAAATACTCAAAATGAAACCCACATGAATGGACTCTATGATAATTATGGACTCTTTTATTCTCAATTAGAAATTAAAGAATGGACATCAACCCGTGGCAACCCGACCACACAGAGTGATACACTGTATCATCACGATCATAATTTGATGACACAGTATTACCTCGTTCCTGGCACTGATCCTTGTCCGAAAGCGTATGCAGCTACCTATACCACAGATAAAGTCGAAAAAGGAAAAGCTCCACCGCCAGTCACAAAAGATGGATATACAAGTTTTCGAGTCATGAAAATAAACAGCCCCCCATCCATTTAGATTGGGCTCTTTAGTAGGTAATTTGGGTGAAGCATTCGGGCAAGCATAGGTAGCATTATTGATGAGTCCATTTTATGATTCTTAATTCTTGCACATAGAAAGAATCCATGACCTAATAAGCAGTTGCGCTGTTTCAACAAAATAGGAATAGCGTTTTTAAAAAAACTAAAAAACTAAAAATCATTATGAATAAATCAACACTTCAACTGCTTGGTAGCTTTTGTTTCGTTGCAGGCTTTGCCTCCATTATTGGATCGATTCTTATTTGGTATATTATGAGCGGTAATTCTCCACTAGATTGGAATAACGCTGCTGCTTGTGCTCATAGAGCCTATGGAGAGCGCTTTGGTATTTTTGTTGGCCTTTGGGCTCCCACTTTTTTTATTCTCTCTCATCGCTTTTTTGCACATGCAGACAAAGCTTCAGAAAATAAATTGTAGTAATTCTTAAGGATCCTTGAGGCAAGGAAGTTAGAAGCATCATCAGGCCTTGCGAAATAAGTAAGGTGTGTTATGTTATCTTTCCTATCGCAAGATACATCTAACTTATTAACAAAATTACTATGAACAAGAGACTTAGCACTATCCTACTAGCCGCTCTGTTGATGACCGGCTTCACTGTTGCCCAAGAACAAACGGCACCATCGCCAACTACCGCTGCGATCTCCAATCCAGTCACCTCCACAACAAATTCCTGTTGCGGCACTGACAACAAGAGCGCCTGCACGATGGAGAAGCCCTGTACAAAGGAAATGGCCTGTGACAAGTGGACCATGAAAAAATCGTGCCACGATGTTTTAACAAAAGAAGAACGCCATCGTTTTTGTACTACAAAAGCAGCTGTGATTGCAGAGAATCCGACACTTGGGACTAAAGGACATAAAAAAGAACTCTGTGATGCTATTTGCACAAAAGATCCGAGCATGAAGCCCATCATGGAAAAACTTAAGAAACATTGCCAAGAGATGCATCAAAAAATGAAACTAAAAACTTCCCCTGCTGGGAGCTAGTTTCAAAGAATTCTATTTTTTCTAATCAAATAAAAGCCTGGATCGATGATCCAGGCTTTTTTTTTAAAGAATACATAGAGTTGATAAACCCGAATATTCCATACTCATCGTGACGAGGAAGCTGCGATGAGTATGAAATATCAGGGTTCAATCTTTCTTCTTGCCAAGCCATAACAACTGTGAGAGCTTCTTTAACTAGTAAAAAAATATGACAACAACTGATACAACCGTAGCATTTCGGCTGCATGAAAAAGACACAGGAAGCGCTGATGTTCAAATTGTGAGCCTCACACAGCGTATTACAACACTCACTGAACATCTCAAAAGTCATGTCAAAGATCATTCTTCTCGACGTGGTTTACTTGCACTCGTAGCACAACGCCGTTCGCTCCTTGATTATCTCAAGAAAAAAGCAAACGACCGTTATCAATCACTCATTCAACAACTCCAACTTAGAAAATAGCCGAATAGAGGCTTTTAAAGTTTGAGGTTGAAATGGAAAAAGAATGCAGCTGCGGCTCCTAGTTCCAACAAACCTTGTTAGGTTTCTGCTCAAATAGGATATCGGCATGCGCTGAACCTGAAATTTCAACTACAACAAAAAACACAAAAAGCTTTATTGCTTCTAATGTAACACCCTATCTCTTACTAAAAATTATGTCACAACACACTGTTACTGCTTTCGTTGGTCGCTCTCCTATTACTTTTGAATCAGGTAAAATCGCCAAGCTGGCCGATGGAGCCGTTGTCGTAAGCTATGCAGATACTGTCGTGATGACAAGTGCGGTCAGTGCGACAACGATGAAGGAGGGACAAGATTTCTTTCCTCTAACAGTCGATTACAAGGAAAAAGCTGCTGCTGTTGGAAAGATTCCTGGTGGTTATTTTAAGCGTGAAGGGCGCCCTAGCGAAAAAGAAATTTTAACGAGCCGAATGATCGATCGCCCCCTGCGCCCCCTTTTTCCTAAAGGTTACTTATACGATACTCAAATCATAAGTATCCTACTCAGCGCAGATGGAGAAAATGATCCTGATTTACTGAGCATTAATGGGGCTTCAGCAGCCCTCTGTGTTTCAGATATTCCATTTGCTGGTCCCATTGGAGCGGTTCGTGTAGGACGCGTGGCCGGAGATTTTGTGATTAATCCCACGCATCGTGAACGTGAGCTCAGCGATCTCGACCTTGTTTATGTAGGTGATGGAGATAAAGTCATCATGATTGAGGGTGCCGCGAATGAACTTCCGGAAGCAGATTTTATCAAAGCACTCGATTTTGCACGCGAAAATGTACGCCTTATCATCGCTGCTCAACGTGAATTAGTGGCTAAAATTGGAAAAACAAAAAGAGAAGTTCCTTTATTAAGTGTAGATGAGGGCTTATTAGAAATTGCTTATAATATCGCTGGGGAACGTATCGAAAATGCCCTTTATACCTCCGGAAAAGTTGCTCGCGGAAAGGCTGTAGGAGCCTTAAAAGAAGAGGTGCGTGCAGCAGTTCTAGAAAAATTTCCTACAGCAACACCTTTTGAAATTTCTCAAGCTTTTGACTATCTTCAGAAAAAAGCATTTCGTGTTAGTATTCTTGATCGCCAAAAACGATGTGATGGCCGTGGCTTAAAAGAACTTCGAGCCCTTACAAGTGAAACAGGACTTCTTCCTCGAACTCACGGCTCTGCTCTTTTCCAGCGTGGAGAGACACAAGCGCTCGCTTTAGTTACTTTAGGAACGGTTGATGAGGGACAAACCATCGATGCCTATGGAGGTGGTGAAGATACAAAACGTTTTCTTTTGCATTATAATTTTCCTCCGTTCAGCGTTGGAGAGACAGGTCGATTTGGAAGCCAAAGTCGTCGTGAAATTGGGCATGGAGCTCTTGCGGAACGCTCGATTTTCCCTGTTATTCCATCAGCTTCTGATTTTCCTTATGCCATTCGTGTCACTAGTGAAGTGATGGAATCCAATGGCTCTACCTCGATGGCTTCGGTATGTGGTGGGGTTCTAGCACTTTTAGATGCTGGTGTTCCTCTCAAGCGTCCTGTCGCAGGTATTTCAGCAGGACTTGTTACTGAGCAATCAGAAGATGGCTCGATTCTTCGATATTCAATTCTTACCGATATCATTGGATCAGAAGATCACTTTGGTGATATGGATTTTAAACTTTGTGGAACAACCGAAGGGATTACGGGATTCCAGCTGGACCTCAAGCTTCCTGGCATTACTCATGAACTGATGGCTGAAGCGATTGAAGACACCAAACATAATCGTGGATTGATTCTTGAGCATATGGCAACAACACTTCCTGCAGCACGTGTTGAAATGAGTCCTTATGCCCCACGTATCGAGACAGTAAAAATCTCCGTTGATAAAATTGGACTTCTTATTGGACCCGGTGGTAAGACAATCAAAGGAATTGTTGCTGAGACAGGTGCTGAAATTAATATTGAAGATGATGGTTCAGTCAATATTTACTCCAGTAATGCTGAGAGTTTACAGCGCGCCAAGGAAATCATTCAAGGAATGACACGTGAAATTCTCGTGGGTGATCTCTATCAGGGAACCGTTGTTTCTATTAAAGAATTTGGCTGCTTTGTTGAAGTTCTTCCCGGAAAAGATGGCCTTTGCCATATTTCTGAGTTAGCAGAGGTTCGTATCAATAAAGTCGAAGATGTTGTGAAGACAGGAGATCTTATTTGGGTAAAATGCATCGGTCTTGATGATAAAGGCCGTGTAAAACTGAGTCGCAAGGCTGCGATGAAAGATCGTGACCAAGCGGCTGCTTCGAGTAGTAGCGAAGACTAGCAGATCTTTTATGAACCCGGATATTCAGTGCCTCATCGTGAGGTTCTGAAATTTTGATCCAGACACCGCCGGCGTTTGGGAGGATGTATGAGTAGATACTGTCCAAGTCAAAATGTGTGTTTAACACAGCATCCATCTGACTTATCGGCTTACGCAGTAGATCAGTATGAAATATCCGGGCTAGCCTTCGAAGATATTCTTTGAAGTCGAACTTTTGATTCAAATAATTAATTTGAACAAAAAATACAAAAGAATTGTCTTAATAAGTAAGACAAATTCATTGTTGATTCCCTCGATAACTAATAACCCTATAACTCAAACTCGATTATGAAAGCCATCGCTAAACACTCTCCAAAAATCCTACTTATTACGGCCGTTGCCTCTATGATTTTCTTTGTCGCATTCAATCTTTTTCAATTACTCAAAGGATAGCGTTACAATCAAAAATTACTCACACATAATTTCGAACCCGATCTGACAACAGTCGATCGGGTTCTTTTTTTACCTAGAGGCTATTAAAAAAGTTATGTCAGTCTGAAATATCAGGGTTAACCCTTTACTCGTACTACGCTTTTTTATCCTTCGTAATATAATTATGGAGTAAATAAGCTAAGACGATAGCGATATAAAACTGTCCAAAGATTGTTTGAGAAATAACAATAACCTGAGCGAGGTGAGAAGTAGGTGTCATATCACCGAAGCCGAGACTAGTTTGAGTAATAAAGCTAAAGTAAATATAGATCCAGCTATCATGAATTGGATTCGTGCTTGATGTCGATTGAGTAATAGCCGAGGCAATTGAAAAGGAGCCTTTTTGAAAGTAAGCAATAAATGCATAAATTTCACCATAAATGAGACCGAGAATAATGTAGGTATTGAGTGCTCCTAAAACTTCTGAGCTGTTTGTTTGATGAGAAGCCATCAATTCTTTAAGACTATCAGTGGCATAAACAACCAAAAAAGCCACAATCCCAATGTGAAGTATAATAGGGGTCATAGCAGTCTTATCATAGGAATGAAAAAAACCTATAAAACAGGCAGCAATGATTGCTAGAGTAGGTACTAAGAGGCAAAGAAGAAAATGAACAAGGTAACGTGTTGTTTTTTTTCTTTCTATAATTTTACTACCTAGACCAAGTAGCAGTATTAGTATCACTGCCCACTTATTGAGAATAGGACCGAAAAAAAGAAGAAAAAAAAGGGTTCCGCAAAGAATCAGTGATCCTGTTTTTATTCTCATGATATTCTTAGTCACAATCTTAAGAGTATATCTTTAATCCGCTCTCTTGACAATATCTCTTGCGATCTTCTGGTATGTAAGAGATGGAGGCACGTTTCTTGATCTCATCATAATTCGAGATCAACGCAGTAATGATGAGCTTTCCATAAGCCGTAATAGATTTAGTATGAAATATCCGGGCTAGCCTTGTTCTCTTAGTTATGGTTATAGTAACCGGTATGAAAACTATCCTTGTTGCTGTTGATCTTAGTCCTATTAGCACTCAAATTGTGGAAGCTGCTGCCGACTTAGCAGAACCACTCAAAGCAAAAATTATTCTACTTCATGTTATTTCTGTAGTGAGTTCATATACTCCTATAGGCTCCTCCATGGATGCAGTGGCCATCCCAGTGCCTCCCTCTGAAGAAGAAATTCAAGAAATTAAAAAAGACCTTGCTTCATTAGCAGCACCTTTAGAAACCCGTGGTATTCCTTGTGAAATAGTAGCTAAAGCAGCCCTTCCCTTAGAAGAAATTCAGAAGCAGGCTAGTCATGCCTCCATGGTGGTTGTTGGTTCCCACGGTCACGGTGGACTATACCATCTTTTTAATGGGAGCGTTGTCACGGCGCTTCTCAAACATGCGACCAAGCCTATTCTTGTAGTTCCTGTACGAGAAAAGTAGAGCCTCTTATCACCATTCAATTCCAAAGATGATAAGCCCATTTTGTTTTCCAAGCTGATTAGGATTTTCAGAAATCATCTCTTGGCCATCTCCATAGGATTGAGAAGCAAAAGGGCTCACCATTTCCCAAGGTCTTTTAGATTGATACGCTTTGGTTAAAATACCATCTGGAGTAATGAGCGACTCTTTTTCCACTTTTCTTTGGATTGCCTGAGTTCTCTTTTTGGGGGCAACAAACTGACTGTCAGGCTGCATGGCTTGTTGAGCGAGGAGAATTTCATTTCCCCCAAGCAAAAATAGCGAGAAGGCCAGAACTGTAAAAAAAACTCGAATATTCATTTCTTGATTCCTAGCTGGAAGCTCTCTTGAGGGCAAGCTTGAGAAGCTGGATCGTGGTGAACTACTTTTTTCTTTTCTCGATAGTACATGAAAATAAGTGTTGTAACGTATGCTAAGCAGGTGAATGGAATTGCTATGATGATCGAACCAAGAAGCCATGGGTAGAGAATATTGATGAAATTTTCCCATTGTAAGATTTCTGAAAGCCTAAAATCTGTTCTGAGTAATTTAGGTGCAAATTGATGGGGGTTACTTAAAATCCAATGACCTACCTGAAATTCAAATCGGTAAAGAAATGGCCAGCTCCAACAAAAAATATCATGTAATGTGACTCCCACAACGGCAGCAATAAGATTGCTACGGGTGATTAGAGATGTTCCAAGTGCTAGGAGTGTTTTAAATCCAAAGGCTGGAATGAATCCAAAAAAGACCCCAATGGCCATACCTCCTGCCATAGCATGAGGATGGTCGTGCGCTTGAGTAAACCGCTTCCAGAGCTCGTTAAAATGATGAATCAGGGAGTTAATCATTCAGTTTTCTTTTTTTAAGGAGATAGTCGGGATTAAGCATCTTTAATGCTGGCACCGTAAAGAGTCCATCTTTACGAATGAGCAGATCATCAAACCAAATTTTCCCACCCCCATAATCTTTTCGCTGAATAGAGACCATGTCCCAATGAATAGCACTTTTATTTTTATTGCCAGCAATCTCATAGGCTTGCCCTGGTGTAAAATGAAATGATCCAGCAATTTTTTCATCAAAGAGAATGTCACGCATCGGATGTAAAATATGAGGATTAAAACCAAGAGAAAATTCCCCAATATAACGTGCTCCCGGGTCGGTATCTAGGATTTCATGAAGTGCCTTGGTGTCACTCGAGGTGGCCTCGATAATTTTTCCTTTAGAAAAAACAAGATGGATATTTTCAAAGCAAATACCTCGGTAGATGGTGGGTGTATTAAACGTAATCTCTCCCTCGACGCTACTTTTGACCGGACAGCTAAAAACCTCCCCATCTGGAATATTAAACTCTCCACCACACATCACAGAGCCAATTCCTTTGATGCTAAAACGCAAATCTGTTCCAGGCCCTTTTATAGTCACACGGTCGGTGCGGTCCATGAGAGCTTTAAGAGCCTTCATTCCTGGCTGCATACGAGCATAATCGAGCGTGCAGACACGAAAGAAGAATTCTTCAAAGGCCTCGGTGCTCTGATGTGCCTGTTGGGCCATGGAATCGGTTGGCCATCGAAGGACGACCCAACGTGTTTTGTTGACCCGATAATTGGAAAGTGGCTTCAACGTTTCTAAGAGAATATTCATTTTTTCTTGTGGCACATCAGCCATCTCAGCAATATTTTTGCTTCCTCGAACACAAATATAAGCCTGCATTTTTTTCATGCGTGCTAAATCCAGTTCCAATATCGTAGAGGCTTGTTGTTGGGAGATTCCGCAAGCCAGTTCACGTGCAATCTTTCCTGAATGAAGCTGCACAAAGGGCATTGCCCCACATTTTCTCACTGCACGTAGAAGCGCAATCACAAAAGATTCTGGAACATCATGGGCATCAATGAGCACTCGATCTCCTTTTTTTAACTTGGTAGAATGCTCTGTAAGCACGGAGGCAAGAGCTTTGTAGGATGGGTTGTTCATCATAAAGTAGAATGTCTAAAAAGAATCATGATTTCGAATCGTGAATATGATTTGGCAGATATCGATGTTAACGAGGGGGGCATTTTTACATCTTGTAAACGGCACGATCGTTGTTTTACTACTGGGGACTCCCGTGTAACTTTTTCAAATATTTTTCGGGATCTTTATTGAAATCTTTCACACACTCCTGGCAGCAAAAGCGAACTTCGGTTCCATTATGGTCGATAATAAAGGGCGGTCCCATAACCCCAAGTGGATTTTCAGAAACAACACAGGTTGAAATGGAATAGGGAGTCTCTGGTTTTACTTTTGCTGGCTCTTCTGTTGCCAAACAACTCAGGGAAGAGGCCACTAAAAAGATGAATAAATGTTTCATTAATGATAAATTCTACGTTCTTCCTTCGCATTGCACAAGTTCTCTGCTCTTCTTATTTTTGAATGAATCGACCTTCTTCTCTTTCTCCACAATGGATATTATACCTGTGCCTTGCTGGGTCTGCTCTTGGTTGGGGATGGGGGTGGGTAGGTATTCGAGCAGCACTTGAAGCTTACACTCCAGGACAATTAGCCCTTGGCCGCTACACAATCGCATCCATAGTTCTTTTTCCATTTTGGGCATGGCATGGAGCGCACCTTCCCACCTGGCGTCATCTGCCTCTCATCGCAATCATGGGGATGACCGGATTTAGTATTTATAATTATTGTGTTAATTCTGGGGAAGTTACTATCACCGCAGGAACAGCGGCTCTCTTAGGAGCCCTTCTTCCTATTTTGATGGCACTGGGAGCTCGTTATTTTTTTTCTGAAAAATTGACCCACGTAGGGTGGGGGGGTGTTTTTATTGCTTTTAGTGGGGTCGTTATAACTGCAATGGGAGCGCATGGGTCGCTCCATTTCTCATCGGGTGCTTTACTCGTAGTGCTTGCCATGGTGAGTGCGTCTATTTATGGCCTTCTCATGAAAAAAATGCTCAGTTATTACTCTCCCCTTGAAATCACCACCTGGTCAATTTGGATAGGCACTTTTGCCTTGATTCCTTTTGGGGGTGGATTGAGCAAGGCAGTGCTGCAGGCCCCCCCTTCAACCACGTTCAATATGCTCCTTCTTGGAATCTTTCCGGGAGCTCTTTGCTATCTTCTCTATGCCTACACAAGTAGTAAAACGAATATGGCTCAAGTAGCTAGCTGGATGTTCCTTTTACCACTCCTTTCTATTCTCTTAGGATGGCTATTACTCGGGGAGCTTCCAACGCTGATGGCATTCGCGGGTGGAGCTATCACCTTGTTGGGGGCTTATCTGGTGAATGTGAGAAGTCGTATGCCCCAATCGTAAGTATTTATATTGATCAAAAAGTTGACCATTCCTTTTAAGAAATCACTCTACGACATCGCCGAATTCGATTTGCAAATGACGTGCCAGTCGAATGAGTTCGGAGGAGGGATGTTTTTTAAAGCCGATGACTTTCTCTAAATCGACAAGTTTCACATGGCTCTGTTCTAAACCAGTCATACTCCCACTCTCACCTTGAAGCAGACCGAGCACAGCCATCTCGCCAAAACGAGCTCCTAGGATACGATCAAAATGGGTCGGAATTCCCCCGCGTTGGACATGCCCCAAGACGGTCTTGCGAATTTCTTGATCAAAGGAGACCCCTTGTTCTTCAGCAAGCATTCTGAAAATAAAGGTTTCAGCATCACAAACCCCCTCGGCTAGGACGATAATGGAGTTATCACGAGTCTTTTCAAAGCGGGATCGAAGGAGATGAACAATACGACTCATGTTGTGGGCAAATTCTGGAATGACAGCTACCTCTGCTCCGCAGCTAATAGCGGTTGTTAGTGCCAGAAAGCCTGAGTTGCGTCCCATCACCTCAATAAGAAAACAGCGCCTGTGAGAGCGCGCAGTGTCACGAATGCGATCAATGAGTTGCATGATGGTATTGGCAGCAGTATCAGCACCAATGGCCATTTCGGTCCCAAGCATATCATTATCGATGCTTGCAGGAATACCAATGACTGGAAATCCTCGTCGATGTAGCTCCCGAGCACCGGTAAGAGAGCCGTCGCCTCCGATAACCACCAAGCCTTGAATGCCAAGCTGGATCAACCGTTCCTTAGCCTCATCGATCCCTGCGGGATCATAAAAACGCTTGCAGCGACTTGATTGTAAAATAGTGCCTCCACGGTCAATCATCCCAGAGAGAATGGTTCCGGTTAATTTTTCTATAGCCCCTTCAAAAATCCCATCATAGCCGTTGCTAATACCAATCACATCACAGCCTCTCTCCATGGCTGTTCGAACAACAGAACGAATAGCAGGATTCATTCCAGGGGCATCACCTCCAGAAGTTAAAACAGCAATATTTTGAAACATAGTAAAAATAATTTAATTTTTTTTGAACGTGCAGCAGTTTTTACGGTCTATCGTGATGTAGTTTATTTTATTTAGCGGGCCATCGCGATCTGTTTCTTGGTTTTTTCAGGTCGAGTAACGGTGGTCCGTTCTTCTAAAAACGGGCCGCTGCGATCTGTTTCTTGGTTTTTTCAGGTCGACCAACAGCGGCCCGTTTCCTTTTTATCAGCAATATAATTCCATAAAACTGGGTTAATACGATTTGGGTTAATACGACTTCCCAAAAACCACACGCTGGCGACTCGGTTCTCCAGTAAAGGGACAGGTGCCAGCCTTTGGAGCCTCTTCCAAAGGAATGCAGCGGATGGTGACCTTGAGATCCTCTTTGAGTTTGGCTTCGGCTTCAGCAGATCCGTTCCAATGGGTTAACGCAAACCCACCATGAATCTCAGGTTGAGTTTTATTTTTAGGAGTAAAAAACTCATAGAACTCTTCCTTAGTATCAATCTCACGAGTATGAGTGGTACGAAATATCAGGGCTCGCTCCCAAAGTGAGTGTTGAATTTCAGCTAAAATTTCTGGAATACGCTCTGAAAGTGCCTCTATGGAGATGGATTCTTTTTCTTTCGGAGCACGATCGCGTCGTGCAAGGGCCACTGTTCCTGATTCCAAGTCACGTGGGCCAATCTCAAGGCGCAGTGGAGCTCCACGCTTGATCCAGTCCCAATTTTTGGTGCTTCCATTGATATCGCGACTATCGATTTCTATACGTACAGCTTCTCCAGCGTACTGTGTGGTCCGTAGGAGGAGTGCGATTGCTTCTGCTTTTTCAAGGATGGCGGTGCGTTGTTCTTCTTTTGGAATAAAAGGAATAATGACGACTTGGCTTGCTGCGATACGCGGAGGCAGGATAGCACCATCATCATCGCCATGAGCCATTAGTAGTGTTCCAATCAACCGTGTGCTCACTCCCCAGCTTGTTGTCCAAGCATGTTCGAGTGTTCCTAAACGAGATTGAAATTTAATATCCGAGGCTTTGGCGAAATTTTGTCCCAAGAAGTGGGAGGTGCCTGCTTGAATCGCCTTGCAATCTTGGACCATGGCCTCAATACAGTAGGTACGGACGGCTCCAGGGAATCGTTCACTTGCTGTCTTCTCACCACAAATGACCGGTAAGGCTAAGTACTCTCGTGTAAAAGTTTCATAAATCCCAAGCATCTTCTCCGTCTCTGCAATGGCCTCTTGCTCCGTCTCATGAGCGGTGTGTCCTTCTTGCCAGAGGAATTCTGCGGTGCGTAAAAAAAGACGTGGTCGCATCTCCCAGCGGACCACATTAGCCCATTGATTGAGCAAAATGGGAAGGTCGCGATACGACTTTACCCATTTGGCATAGGTAGAACCGATGATTGTTTCAGAGGTAGGACGTACGATCAGCGGTTCTGTTAATTCACCTGCAGGAACAAGCTTTCCTTCCTTCATCTCGAGACGATGATGGGTGACCACGGCACATTCTTTGGCAAATCCCTCCACATGCTCTGCCTCTTTTTGTAAGTGGCTTAATGGAATAAAAAGAGGGAAATAGGCATTACGATGGCCTGTTGCTTTAAACATTCCATCAAGAATGCTTTGCATCCGCTCCCAAAGAGCATAGCCCCACGGTTTGATCACCATGCAACCACGGACCTCCGAATTTTCTGCCATCTCAGCAGCACGCACAACCTGTTGGTACCATTCTGGAAAATCATCATGGCGTGTGGGAGAAATAGCGTTACGGGAAGGGGTGCTCATACGACCCAGTAGAGTAAAGAGAGAGACGTCAGTGGTAAAGAAAATGATGCTAGCCCGCATATTTCACACTAATCGCGACTCCTTAACCCGGATATTTCATACTGATCGTGACGAGGAGGCCGCGAAGGCTGATGGGGTAAGGCAGGCGAGCATTTTGATGCAGGGCTGTATGTGTACATACTGCCCAAATCAAAATGTGAGTCT
>WBXG01000005.1 GCA_008932965.1 Verrucomicrobiota bacterium | reverse complement strand
TCCTCATAGAATTCTTGGGAGTTCTTTGCTGGTTCGATTTCTCTAAACTCGGATGTTCTTTGTGCTTCGAGTGCGTTGAGAAAGGCCCCATAGTCATCCGATGCAATCATCTCTTCAGCGGAATCATAGAGAGGGGCCGCTTGTAAGATCGGTAGGGTACCCATCATGAAGAGAGCAATAGCTAAAAGGGGAAACTGAATAGTCATAAGGGGTACGGGAGGAAGAAAAAAGGGGTTAGTCCGGATATTTCATACTGAAGTGTCATAAGGGGCCGTGTAAAGCTTATGAGTGCAAAGTGGGCGAAGGATTGCGATGTCGGCTGTATGTCTAATACTGCCCGAGGAGCAATTCGAGACTGACGCAGTATCCATCAGGGGTTCGCAAGCCGCAGCAGAATCGGTATGAAATAGGCTGGTTAACTCTATATAAGAGCTCTGCGAAAAGCCGAAAGCCATTCATCGTGTTTTCAAATCAATGACTACTCCTGCTCACGTGGTAGCTGACGATAGCGACCCGTGAGATCTCCAGGAATATTCACTGCCATCACAATGAGGGTTGAGACTACAAGATTGTGAGACAAAAAGTAAATACGTGCTGCTGCTGATGCCACGGTGGCTGTATTCCAAAGCCCAGCACATAAGTAAGGGTTGCTAATACAATCATAATATATTTGTGTCCACCTTTGCTGACTTTTTTCCCGTTGTTCTAGAATAAAGGATTGAAATGCCTGGACAGTCAATGGTTCTTCTTTCCAGGAGGAATCAGCAAAAAAACTCGAGTAGGTATTTCCAGAGGGAGTAAATCGAATATTAAAATTGGAAATGATATCACGCTGATGAAAAGGTTTTAAATCATTAAAAATATGGCAAAGCTGATCTCTCGCCTCAGAAATACCTTCTAAAGTTTCGTTTTCATCATCAATAGGATCCAAAAATTCTGTATGATAAAATGGATTGAAGCCACTCTTCCTCCCACTCGATTTAATAATGTAATGGGCGACTTCTTCAGATATCCCCTCTTGCTCACTCCAACGCGAAATAGGAGAGATAAAATAGCTTTCTTTAAATTTCTCTTTTTCAGATATAAAAAATGTTTGGAGCTCACTACCCATCAATGGATTTTGAGCCCTGATCTTAATCTGAAATTGATTATCAAATCGCTGAATTGCACCGATTCCAAATTTTTTATAAATCCCGACCCGAACGAGATGCGTTCCCTGACTATAAAACAGACGTTCTAGATCGTTAATAGAAGCATGCTCGTCTTGAAAACTTAATGCGCTTTCATCACCAAGTATTCTCTTGTTAGAATTCAATAACTCATTCTTATCAAGTTGTGAAAAAAGAGCATCGATAGTAACCACATCCGAATTGCAATTCGAAAATAGCAGTGATTGGGATTCCCAAGAAGACCGGCAAGTATTGTGAAGATTAGTCTGAAAAAAGGATTCTTCCTCCCTAGCATGCTGGAGCAGCTCATTTTTTAATGGTTGAACATGCCAACTATTATCCTCCAGCTTAGATTGAAAAGAGCGTTCATTGTTATCTTCTTCATGGAGTCTCGCTTCACGTAAGAGGATATTTCGTTCTTCAGGCCCTTCTTCGTACTGGCGCCATCCACGGGTAAGATCATCGACACATTCATTCACCCAGGCAGCTCCAATAAATGCTGAAAAGTGATCATGAAAAAAATTACCAGGATAATTTCTAGTCACCGAAAAAACAGTCCTATAAAAGTTCCAAACCATGGAATAGAAAACAGGACTGCTAAAATATTCTCCCGAACAAACTCGAGTATAAAATTCGTACATCATCGAGGAATAAGTGCTTTTTGAAGCACGCGCATTAGAATCAGCAAGCGAAAGCTCTTCTTGCTCTAATGGAAATTGGCGATAGCAACTCGTGTAATCTCCCACTGTCATTACGGCATAATTCATCGCTATTGATGTAGCTGCAGAGACGTGATCTGTAAAAAAAACCTGGGATTTTAATGCGGTAATAAATGAAGCAAATGTACGCCAAGCAAACGCATTCAAAAGGGGGTTGCGCTGATAGTAAAACCTGGTCCAAGCATTCCTGCTTTTCTCCCTCTCTTGATCAATAAAGAATTGATAATCTTTTAAAACAAGGGTTCTATTTAGAACATCTGCACTCTCTAAAGAGTTTTTAAAGGTGCTATCAAATACCCCCCTGATCGCCTGCAGATGAAGCGGACTTAAATCTTGAAAAGCATACTTAAGACCTGCTTGAGCAGCTTCAATACGTATTGAATTGTTGAGCAGTTTATTTTGCAAATCATTCCAATACTCAGGCATTTGTTGCTCAATCAATGCAAAGGTCTTGTATGCTTCAGCTCCTCTCCTTGCTGATTCTGCAAGCTTTTGTAAAACAAAAAGTTTTTGATCAATTAAACTATGATCCGATGCTCTTGCTAATTTTCTTTCATCCTCTCCTTGGAATATTCTCTGATCTATCCCACTGGCTCTGGCGTTAAGACGTAAAGCATTACTGGCTGCAATTGTTGATCCACCCTTATGATCCAAGGCAACATGAAGCAAAAAAGTCTCGTGCATTTTTTCAAAGGTATTCTGAAGACTTTCTATATCTTGAAATAATGAATAAGGATGATTTACAAAAAGATCCTCTTGAGCAATGGAATCGCTATTCATGATGGATTCCACAAGAGAAACTTTCTCAAAATACTCATGAGAATGAGCATTAGAAAGGGAGGAAGCACCTGAAGCATCAGGAGTACTTTCATTTTTCCTGAGCATAGGATTAAAAGGATCTGTTCTATGATTACAATGAATGCTCCCCCCTGAACAATAAACGCCTCCAAAGCTGACTAGTGATAGAAGCGCTATGACACCGAACCATTCCTCTTGATCGTTGGAGAACGAAATAGCACCCGCTGTTTCACACACAAAGTCGCTAAGAGCGCATCCTATAAGATTTGATTGTAACTTGGGATCACAATATTCCTTTTCAATAGAACCATTAAAAGCATGGAGCGGCTTCAAAAAAGATTCCCCTGTTTTAGGAAAAATCCAGAAATGCATCTTATCGTTTCCTAAAATACTGTTTTTAAGTTGGCTCACATTCTCCTCTGAAATGAGAACATGAGATGCATCCCGATGTACCAAAGCGAGATTATTTTCTCTCAACTCATTAAGACCATGCTCCATTGACTCAAGCCAGAGAGCTTGAGAAAGAGCGCCGCTTTTCTCCCAGTTGCAAAATAGGGAAGCAGCACTCCAAGAAAAATCACGCATGGGCAAAGAACCATCTTTCTCAATGTAGGAGTAAGTATAAAAACCAGGAGTTCCCAAGCGTATAATAGGCCCCCCCTCCATCTCACTTGTATAAAGTTGAAACGTATCTGATGCAGGACTAGCATTTAAAAAAGAACAAAACTTTTCTATAGAAGCGTAGAAAAAATCGTAAGAAGTGTTTCCTTCCTGAGCTTGCAGATGGTCACTAGTAATAGAAAACAATACTAATATAGGAAGCAAATGCTTAAGAACTCTCATTGATAAGTGACAGAGGATTCTTATTAGCTTTTCTTAAAGGGCGTGAAGAAAGTTGAAACATTTTTTTGCAGTTTTTTGGGTAAAAACCACAAAAAATCTTGTGAGCATTTTATCTTAACTATTTTACACCAGCCTCTGCCAAAAGTTGCTTTTCAGCCTCCAACCAATCTGTTTGCTCATTTCCGTCCCAACCGAGTTCCCGACGACGCTCACTAATAAAGTAAGCCCGAAGAGCTATTGAGTCATAAGAACACTCGCATGGCATAATCGGCTTCTTTTCTTTTTTTGAAGAGAGTGGTT
Organism: Verrucomicrobiota bacterium; assembly: GCA_008932965.1. GTDB lineage: Bacteria > Verrucomicrobiota > Verrucomicrobiia > Chthoniobacterales > UBA6821 > CAIWMF01. Next base: position 36,477 of record WBXG01000005.1, on the reverse strand, counting down.
TTTTTGCATGTGCTGAAACTGTTTTACTGAGCTTTGAATTCGTATCAGCAACTTTTTGAGTGAGTGGTTTTTTAGTTTTATTCATAATGACTGAATGATGAATAGAATAAAATTTACGAGAGAATCAAATTTTTTTTCTTAATTCAATGATTGCAGAATAAAAAAAATTTGACGATCCTCACATAAGTCACAGTCTTTGTTTACAAAATCATTATCATGTATTCAATGGAGCAGTGCGTGTTAGAAGCGTTAAAATTTTTTCTTACGACATGGCCGAAGATTGCAGCGCTATTTCAAGGCAATGCAAAGTTTGAGAACATAGTCATAAGAAAAAAGAGCTAGCTTGTAACGTGTCCTTATCAATTTAATACACCATAGCTTCCACCAAGTTATTTACTCATTATGAAAGCAACACAACAACTCCACGATCTGGGCCAAAGCCTCTGGCTTGATAATATCACTCGCGATTTACTTAACAATGGGACGCTCAAAAAATACATTGAAGAGCTTTCAGTCACAGGATTAACCTCCAATCCGACTATCTTTAATCATGCTATTAAAAATAGCCCTTCCTATGATCAAGCCATCAAAGAAGGAATTTTAAAAGGCCGCAAAGGGGAAGAGCTTTTCTTTGATTTGGCCTTGGAGGATATCACTGCTGCAGCTGACCTGTTTCGTCCTACTTTTGATCGCACTAACGGGGTAGATGGTTGGGTCTCCCTTGAGGTCTCACCTCTCCTGGCCTACGACACGCAAACAACAATCAAGGTTGCCCAGGAACTCCACCGCCGTGCAGAACGTCCTAATCTGTTTATTAAAATTCCAGGGACAAAAGAAGGCCTTCCTGCAATCGAGGAATCGCTTTTTTCGGGAATTCCAATCAATGTAACGCTTCTATTTTCTTGTGAGCATTACGTGGCTGCAGCTGAAGCCTACCTAAGAGCCATTGAAAGGCGCATTGAAGCAGGATTAAATCCTAACGTTCACTCTGTAGCCTCACTCTTTATTAGCCGTTGGGATGTAGCAGTAACTAACAAGGTACCTGATTCGCTTAAAGATCAACTTGGTATTGCTGTTGGAGGTGAGAGTTATCAAGCCTACTGTAAACTGATTCAATCCCCACGCTATTTAAAAATCCTTAATTCAGGAGCATCGGCACAACGACTTCTTTTTGCTAGCACAGGTACAAAAGACCCTAAGGCTTCTGACACCCTTTACATTCAAGGTTTGGCAGCTCCTTATACTGTTAACACGATGCCAGAAAAAACACTCCTTGCTTTTGGGGATCACGGTCATGTATCTGATTTGCTACCGGCTAATGGTGGTAACTCATCCCATGTTCTCTCGGAAATCGCAAAGTCTGGAATAGATATTCAGGAGCTTGGAGCAACCCTTCAAAAAGAGGGAGCTGAATCTTTCGTAGCTTCGTGGAAGGATCTCATGGCTATTATTGAGTCTAAGAGTGCTTCACTCACTCTATAATTTTATAACACTTTCACATTTTTTTAAAAATGGAACACGTCAAACTGTCAATTCTTGTAATTGATGTTGGTGGAAGCAAAGTCAAAATTAGAGCTACAGGTAGCAAAGAAGAGAGAAAATTACTTTCAGGTCCCACAATGACACCTCAAATGATGGTAGAGGGAGTGAAGCAGCTGGCAGAGGGATGGCATTATGATGTTGTTTCTATTGGGTGTCCTATGCCTATCTCTAAAGATGGAAGACCACTCAAAGAACCAGTCAACCTCGGAACAGGATGGGTCAATTTTGATTATGAAAAAGCTTTCCACTGCCCTGTGCGTATTATCAATGATGCTGCGATGCAGGCTTTAGGTGACTACAGTGGCGGAAGAATGCTTTTTTTAGGTTTGGGAACTGGGTTAGGTTCTACCATGATTGATGATGGTGTTATTATCCCGATGGAACTTGCTCACCTTCCCTATAAAAGCAAAACTTTTGAAGATTATGTAGGTCTTCATGGCTTTAAAAAATATGGTAAAGAGAAATGGCAAAAAGAAGTAATCCATATTATTGAAATTTTACAAACAGCGTTACAGGCTGAAAAAGTTGTTATAGGTGGAGGAAATGCTCAACATCTGACTGTTATCCCTATTGGCTGTACCATTGCTGCAAATTCCAATGCCTTCATAGGAGGCTTTCGTCTTTGGGAACATTTTCCAGGCAAACTACGTGCTGTCCCAAACAAAACACCTTATAAAAATAAAACGAACGCTTCAAAATCGATCTCAAAAAAAACACCTATTAAAAAAAACATCCTACAGAGGAAATAGGTTATTTTGAGGTCCCTTTTCCAAATCATTGAAAATGCAGTCGAGCAGTGAGTCAATGAAGTAGATGAAACGAGTTCAGTAAATTAATATTTATTTGTTAGTAAATCAATGATACAGCATCGTTTCTAGTAGCGTTATCAATGGAGACGATGGATATCAGCCCTAAAACTTCAGTCAACAAAAACCAACTATGACTTCTCAATTATCTCAACTTACCGAGCGCCCTTCATGGAAAGCACTCCAGTCTCATCGATCCCTCTTTAATGAAAAAAATCTAAAAGAGCTCTTTGCTCAAGATCAGGATCGAGGTAAAAAAATGAGCCTTGATGCAATAGGTCTTTTCCTTGATTTTTCGAAAAATAGAATCACAGAAGAGACAGTGCAGCTCCTTGTCAAGCTAGCAGAAGAATCAGGTTTACGTGAGCGGATTGATTCCATGTTTCGCGGTGATAAGATTAATATTTCTGAAAATAGAGCTGTGCTGCATGTCGCTCTTCGGGCCCCAAAAGGAGAAAAAATGATCGTTGATGGGGAAGATGTTGTTCCTAAAGTTCACGAAGTCCTTGAAAGAATGTCATGTTTTGCCACTAGCATACGATCCGGCGAATGGAAAGGCTATAGTGGCAAATCGATTAAAAACATCATTAACATTGGCATTGGTGGATCCGATCTTGGGCCAGTAATGGCTTATGAAGCGCTTCGTTTCTACAGCAAACGCTCTATGAACTTTCGCTTTGTTTCCAATGTGGATGCTACTGATTTTGTCGAAGCAACTCGCGATCTTGATCCTTCTGAAACACTTTTTATTGTCTCCTCAAAAACGTTTGGAACCCTTGAGACCTTAACGAATGCTCATAGTGCTCGTGATTGGCTACTGAAGGGCATGGGGGGTGATTCAAAAGCTGTTGCAAAACATTTTGCAGCAGTTTCAACAAATGCAACCAAAGTTGCAGAGTTCGGAATTGATACTGCTAATATGTTTGGTTTTTGGGATTGGGTTGGTGGACGTTACTCCATGGACTCGGCTATTGGGCTCTCCACGATGATTGCCATTGGACCAGAACATTTTAATGAGATGCTAGCCGGTTTTCATTCTATGGATGAGCATTTCCGCACAGCTCCTTTTGAAAAAAATCTCCCAGTCCTCTTAGGACTACTCTCGGTTTGGTACAATAACTTTTTTGGTGCTCAAACTGTTGCTGTTCTCCCCTACGATCAATACCTCAAGCGCTTTCCTGCCTATCTTCAGCAGCTCACGATGGAGAGTAATGGCAAGCATGTAACGTTAGAAGGAACAGCTGTCTCTGCTGAGACAGGACCCATTTATTGGGGAGAACCAGGAACAAATGGCCAACACTCTTTTTATCAATTGATACATCAAGGAACACGCCTCATCCCATGTGACTTTATTACTTTTTACAAAGGACTCAACCCACTTGGCAGGCACCATGATCTTTTAGTTTCTAATGTTTTTGCTCAAGCAGAAGCGCTTGCTTTTGGAAAAACAAAAGAACAAGTTCAAGCAGAGGGTACACCCGAAACCCTGATTCCACATCGGGTTTTTGAAGGAAATCGCCCTTCCAATATACTTCTTGCCGATTCGCTCACTCCAGAAACACTTGGCAAATTAGTTGCCTTATACGAACACAATGTTTTCACTCAAGGTGCCATTTGGGGCATTGATTCTTTTGACCAATGGGGAGTAGAACTTGGTAAGGTTCTAGCACAAAAAATCATTCCAGAGTTGGAAAATCCTATAGAGCCTCCACTTCAGCATGATAGCTCTACAAATAATCTCATCTCGCTTTATAGAAAAAATCGTTAGAGAGACGAAGGAAAAAGATAACACTATAAATGTGTGATAAAAATAGAGCTTTCTAGAGACATTTTTATTAAACCCTATATTTTACAAGATGACTCCTTGCTTGCTGTCACTCTTCTTTCTCACCTCATTTTATTCTTAGCACAGTGAACCTCGCCTCTCCACGCCAACTCGCTCCCTCTATCCTTGCAGCTGACTTCAGCTGTCTTGGAAATCAGGTTTCTGAAGCAGAAAAAGCAGGAGCCACGCGTATTCATATCGATGTTATGGATGGACATTTTGTTCCTAATATTTCCATGGGCGAACCTATTATTAGAGCAACTAGCAAAATAACTCAGTTGCCACTTGAAGTTCATTTGATGATCACTAACCCTGATTTCTTTATGGAAGAATTTGCTCAAGCTGGGGCTAGCAGCTTTATTGTTCATTATGAAGGAAACAATAATTTACATAGGACAGTCCAAAAAGCTAAACAGATTGGTAAAAAAATTGGAGTAGCAATTAACCCTGCAACTCCTGCTTGTGTTCTCGAGGAAATCTTACCAGAACTAGATCTTGTCTTAGTAATGACTGTTAATCCTGGCTTTGGAAGCCAGCACTTCTTGCAGCTTACATTAAAGAAAATTGGACTCATTGAGAAGATGATTGCACTGAATAATCCAGAATGTGAATTAGAAGTTGATGGAGGTATTGATGCTTCAACTATTTCACTTGCTGAAAAAGCAGGAGCAACTGTTTTTGTGGCTGGAACTTCTATTTTTAAATCTCCTCTTGGTATTGCAGCAGCAATGAAACAACTTTCTTCTTCCCAAAACTTTTAACCTTAACCTTGAAATCTCAAATTATGAATAATCCTAAAGCAATGCAACTTGGAATGGTTGGTCTTGGTCGTATGGGCGCTAACATGGTTCGACGTCTTATGAAGGAGGGGCATCATTGCATTGCCTTTGATCAGTCCCAGGAGAATGTGACTATCTTAGAAAAAGAAGGGGCAATTGGCTCCACATCGCTAAGTGACATGGTTTCCAAGTTAACAACTCCTCGTGCCATTTGGCTCATGGTTCCTGCAGCAGTTGTTGATGAAACCATTGCTGAACTCGTACCTCATTTAAGCAAAGATGATATTATTATTGATGGTGGTAACTCCTATTATATCGATGATATACGACGTGCTAAAGAGCTTGCTGCAAAAAATATTCATTATGTTGATGTCGGGACAAGCGGTGGAGTCTGGGGACTCGAACGTGGTTACTGCATGATGATTGGTGGAGAGAAAAATTCCGTTCAATATCTTGACCCTATCTTCGAAACATTAGCTCCTGGTATTGGAACGATTCCACGGACGGAGGGGCGTCCTCCTAATAAAGGAACCGCAGAAAATGGATATCTCCATTGTGGACCTAATGGAGCAGGCCATTTTGTAAAAATGGTTCATAACGGTATCGAGTATGCCATCATGGCAGCCTATGCAGAGGGACTTAGTATCATTAAAAATTCTGATATTGGAAAGAAGACTCATGATATCGATGCTGAGACAACTCCACTTCGTGATCCAGAGCATTATCAGTACGATATGGATCTTCCTGAAATATCCGAGGTATGGCGTCGTGGAAGCGTTATTGCTTCATGGTTACTTGACCTCACTGCAAATGCTTTTGCTCAAGATCCAGCACTCAGTAAATTTGCAGGTCGTGTTTCTGACTCTGGAGAAGGACGCTGGACAATTAAGGCTGCAATCGATGAAGGAACACCAGCACCTGTCCTTACAACAGCACTCTATGCCCGTTTTAGCTCACGTGGTGAAGCTGAATTCCAAAATAAAATCCTCTCTGCGATGCGCTTTGGCTTCGGAGGACATCTTGAAAAAAAGGATTAATAAATAATTCAACTCACCAAGTAGGAATACGTATTAGAAATACCTAGAAGCTAGTTTTCGCTATAGAAATTTAAAAACCATTTTATGAAAAACCACTCTTCTGATGCCCTTGTTTTTTTTGGTGCGACTGGTGATCTCGCTTATAAAAAAATATTCCCATCACTACAAGCAATGGTCAAGCGAGGCCATCTTGACATCCCTATTATTGGAGTTGCCAAAGCAGGATGGAATCTAGATCAACTCAAAGCACGGGCTCAGGATAGTCTTGAGAAACATGGAGGTCTTGATCCTGATGCATGGAAAAAACTCTCAAATCTCCTACGCTACGTAGATGGAGATTACAATGATGATTCCACCTATGATTTACTACGCCAAGAACTTGGCACCTCAACCCATCCAGCTCACTATTTAGCTATTCCTCCTCTTCTTTTTGGACTTGTTGTCGAAAAGCTCAGTTCCTCCGGATGTGCTGGAGCAAATGCACGTGTTGTTATTGAGAAACCCTTTGGCACGGATCTAGAATCAGCGAAAAAATTAAATGCTATTTTACTCAATGTCTTTGATGAATCACGCATTTTTAGGATTGATCATTATTTGGGAAAACCGGTTGTACATAACATGCTTTTTTTCCGATTTACAAATATGATCCCTGAAGCTCTTTGGAGTAGTGATCATATAGAAAGCATTCAGATCACAATGGCAGAAGATTTTGGAGTTCAAGGAAGGGGAAGTTTTTATGATAAAACTGGAACCGTCCGTGACGTCATGGAAAATCATCTTTTCCAGTTATTAACCAACATTCTTATGGAGCAGCCTCAAGGTCTCGACAGTGAATCTATTAGAGATGAAAAGGTAAAAGTGCTCCAAGCAATACCCCCACTCTCAGAGAAAAATATCATACGAGGTCAATTTCAAGGCTATCTCCAAGAACCAGGTGTTGTTGGTGGCTCTCAAACAGAAACATTCGCAGCTCTTCAACTTGAGGTGAATTCTCCACGTTGGCAAGGAGTCCCTATCTTTTTGAGAGCTGGCAAGAATCTTCCAGTAGAATGCACTGAAATCTTTATTAGATTAAAGCCAAGCACTCCCTTTTATACGAACTACCAAGTAAGACAAAATCATATTCGTATTCGTATTAGCCCGGAAGTCATTATTGGCATGGGGATGAATGCTGTGAACCCTGATAATGAAACAGAAAGCCGTTCTGTTGAACTCATCACAACTCATCAACCAGATTCTATTGAAATGACTGCTTACGAGCGCGTGTTAACAGATGCTCTCGCAGGCGACCCAACTCTTTTTGCTCGTGAAGACTATGTCGAGGAAGCTTGGCGTATTGTTGACCCGATCATCAAAGCTAGCACCCCGATTTATCAGTATGAAATTCATACTTGGGGCCCTCAAGAAACAGACTTGCACCTTCTTCCAAAAGGAGGATGGCATAATCCTCAGTAGAACTAAGATATTTTTTTTGTTTTTCTAACAACCTCATCGCTCTGCAGATGAGATTATCCCATTTCCAAAAACCCCTCACTTTAAAAACTTTTGTATGAATATTGAAATTTTTCCTGATGAGACTTCTGTGGCTCGAGAAGCAGCTTGTTTTATAGCTGCTACAGCTCGGGCAGCGGTTGCAGAACGGGGTCGTTTTGTAATGGCAGTGAGTGGTGGTAAAACTCCCTGGATCATGCTGCGCATGCTTGCTCAAGAGGAGATCCCATGGGAAAATGTTTATATTTTTCAAGTAGATGAACGTATCGCTCCGAGCGGATCAGCAGATCGAAATTTAACTCACCTTCAAGAAAGTCTCCTAAGTCACGCTCCATTGCCACCTGAGCAAATAATTGCAATGCCTGTTGAGGAGAAGCACATTGAGGCTGCAACCCAACAATATACTCATCTTTTAGAGAATATTACAGGTTCTCCAATCCTTTTGGATTTAATTCATCTTGGACTTGGACCAGATGGTCATACTGCTTCACTCATTCCTGGAGATTCCGTTTTAGATGTTGTTGATCGAGAGGTAGCCATTACAGGAGTTTATCAAAATCATCAGCGTATGACATTAACATACCCCGTCATTAATCGTGCTAGAAAAATTCTCTGGGTTGTTACAGGAAAAGAAAAAACAGGAGCTTTGTGTCATCTTTTAAATCGTGATGCCTCTATTCCAGGCGGGGTAGTCCAGCAAAATCAAGCAACTCTATTTGCGGATACTACAGCTTTAGGCTCCCTAGATCTCTCCCTATGGAAAGAACATCCACTCACCATAGGTATCGCTTCAGATCACGGTGGTTTTGAGCTCAAGGAGGCGTTAGTAAAACGACTTCAATTTCTAGGATATCACGTTACTGATTTTGGTGCTCCTACACTCGTTCCTGAAGATGATTATCCTGACTACATCATTCCATTATCGCATGCTGTTTCCAAGGGAACAGTCGCTCGAGGTATTGCCATATGCGGAAGTGGGGTTGGAGTGACTGTCTGTGCTAACAAAATCCAAGGAGTTCGAGCAGCACTTATTGAAGATCACTTTTCCGCCAAGCAGGGAGTTGAAGATGATCATATCAATCTTCTTTGTATGGGAGGAAGAACAATGGGACTAGAGGTCGCTTGGGATCTCGTTCAAACCTTTCTTCAGAGTAACTACAGTCATGCAGAGAGACATCTACGTCGCCTCAGTAAAGTTGATGCTATCTCCTAAATAGAGAAAAATAGGCCTTATCATGAGTAAGAGAGGACCCCTCTGAAATTTTAAGAAATGCCGTTCTCATTCAAAATGTAGTGCTTCCATGACAGATCTTACCACAAAGAATATCCCTGGAGCAGCTCCTAGCGCTCAGTCCTTGAATAAACCCAAGGAGGTAAACATGGAGTCCTCCCAGCTCACTGAGATATTTCATACTGATCGTGACGAGGAGGCTGCGAAGCCTGATGGGTCAGGATATGTGATGAAGTCTGACGACCTAGGTGCAAGCATACACTGCCAGAGCACTACTTTGAGCTCATCGCAGCATCCATCTGGCTCCCCAATTGTTGTAGGTGATGAGCATGAAATATCTGGATTAGTTTCAAGAGCAGCATTTGGCAAGGAGACGGGGAGAAGTTTTCCACTTGGAGCCACTGTATTTAAGCATGGCGTTAACTTTAGCATCTTTTCAAAACATGCAAAGCAGGCGGAGTTGCTGCTTTTTGATCATATTGAGGATACCAAGCCCTCGAAAGTGATTCCACTTACAACCCAGCAAAATAGATCTTATCATTATTGGCATGTTTTTGTACCTGGTCTGAAAGAGGGCCAAATTTATGCTTGGCGTATGTATGGTCCCTTTAATAGCAAGGAGGGACTTCGCTTTGACTCTGAAAAAGTATTACTTGATCCTTATGGAAAATGTATAGCTCTCCCTTCTTCTCGTTCCCGTAAAGCTGCTGCAGCACCAGGGGATAATTGTGTTACTGCGATAAAAAATGTAGTTGTTCATTCTAAATCTTACGATTGGGAGGGTGATTTGCCTTTGCGCCATCCTTTATGTAAAACAGTTATTTACGAAATGAATATTGGGACATTCACTAGCAATCCTAATTCTGGTCTCTCTCCTGAAAAAAGAGGTACCTATGCTGGAGTTATTGAAAAAATCCCCTATTTAAAAGAGCTTGGAATCACTGCTGTGGAATTACTCCCGATCTTTGCCTTTGACCCGGAAGACGCACCCGATGGCCTTTCTAATATATGGGGCTATCAACCCTATGCTTTTTTTGCACCGCATCCTCAGTATTCCTCAAAAAAAGAGCCATTAGCCGTATTAGATGAATTTCGTTCCATGGTCAAAGCACTGCATCGTGCAAACATTGAAGTAATTCTCGATGTCGTTTTTAATCACACTACGGAAGGAGGCCTTCATGGCCCTACACTCTCTTTCCGTGGACTTGGCAATGAAACCTACTATATTTTAGGAAAAGATAAAGCAACCTATGCTGACTTTAGTGGTTGTGGAAATACCTTCAACGCTAATGAATCTATTGTGCGTCGTCTCATTCTTGACTCTCTTCGTTATTGGGTTGATGAGATGCATATCGATGGTTTTCGTTTTGATCTAGCCTCTATTCTCTCTCGTGATGAATCAGGAACTCCCATGGCTCATCCTCCTACTATCTGGGATATCGAATCCGATCCTGTACTAGCAAACATTAAGTTATTTGCAGAGGCATGGGATGCTGCCGGACTGTACCAAGTGGGACATTTTCCTGGAGATTCCTGGAATGAGTGGAATGGACATTTTCGTGATGATGTTCGCTCTTTTATTAAAGGAGATAATAATACTATTAGATCTCTTGCTTACCGCATGACAGGGAGCCCAGATATTTATGAAAATGAAGAGAGAAACCCTGAACAGAGCGTCAATTTTATTACCTGTCACGATGGTTTTACTCTCAATGATCTGGTGAGCTATAATGAAAAGCATAATGAAGCTAATCAAGAAAACAACCGCGATGGATCTAATTTCAATTGCAGCTGGAATTGCGGAATGGAGGGGCCTACGGAGGATTCTGAAATTGAAAAATTACGCAATCGACAAATTAAAAATTTTTTAACAATACTTTTTTTCTCTGTAGGAACACCAATGATTTTAGCTGGTGATGAGGTGAGACGTACTCAACAAGGAAATAACAATGCCTACTGTCATGCAGGTGATATCGGATCCTTTGACTGGTCCCTCCTCAAGAAACATGCCGATATCCATCGATTCACACGGCAACTCATTAATTTTCGTTTAGACCGCAGTCATCTTTGTGACACCTATGCTCAAACATTGAGAGAACTTCTTATCGAAAAAGCCATTGAGTGGCATGGTGTCAAACTCAATGCTCCTGACCTAGGTGCAGATTCACACGCCTTAGCTGCAACAATGCGTAATTATGATCACAAAGTGATGATTCATATCATGATCAATTCTTTTTGGAAATCTCTAGAATTTGAAATTCCCTTGTGCACTAATTTCTACACACCCTGGCGTTGTTGTATTGATACTTTTAAGGAATCGCCTCAGGACATCCTCCCTTGGAAAGAAGCCCCTTCCATCAATGCGGAAAGTTACTTAGTAGAATCACGCTCTGTTGTGATTTTAGTTTCAAAAATGGAAAATTAATTTCCTATTTGAACAGAGCTATTGAGTTTCTACCGCTTCTTTTTACAAAAAGAGTTAAAAACTGATTTCGAAGAAATTGCGTTTCAGTCCAAAAGTACTCATAATCATGCAATGATGACGCATGACCAGCTTTTGAGGAAAACGAGCGAACGTTTTCCTCAGTTTGAACAAGCCACTCTCCTTTCTATTTATGAAGGGGGTTCTGATCGGGAATTTTACCGTTGTATCAATACTTCTGGAGACTCTCTTATCCTGGTTCACTACAACAGAGAAAAATCAGAAAATAGTTCTTATGCAGAGCACGCTTTTTTTTTAAGAAAACAAGGTATTTCTGTTCCCTCAGTCATGAATTATTCTGAGCAAGAATGCCTGTTGTGGCTTCAAGACCTTGGTAAAAAAAATCTATGGAGTATGCGTGAGGCTTCATGGGAAGAGCGCCGCCCATGGTATGAAAAGAGCCTGATCGAGGCAGCACGATTACATCGAATTTCACTTGAAAAAGCAAAAGAGGAAGTCACATTGCAACCAGCATTTGAACAAGAACTCTATCGTTGGGAGCAACATTATTTTTTTGAACATGCCTTGGGTTCTCTTTTTAAGGTTGATCCAAAAATAAGAAATAAACTCCTTTCTACCCACCCCTTTGAAACTCTCTCAAATCAACTTGCCTCCCTGCCTCGACAACTCATTCATCGTGATTTTCAATCTCAAAATATTCTTCTCTTTGGAAATCAGGTTGGATTGATTGACTTTCAAGGAATGCGAGCTGGACTAGCCCCTTATGACCTTGCTTCTCTACTATGTGATCCTTATGTCACACTTACTGCATTGGAGAGACAAGAATTGCTCGACTTTTATCAGCAAGAAATGAAAAAACACCAATTTGTTTTTTCCTATGATATTGAAAAGATTTTTTGGTGCTGTGCACTTCAACGCTTGATGCAGGCTCTTGGCTGTTACGGTTTTTTAGGACTCGATCGAGGAAAATCCCATTTTCTTGAGCATGTTCCATCGGCTCTCAAGGGGCTCAGACATGCGTTAACTCAGCTTGAACCAGAGAGTCATTGGAATGAGTTTTCAAGTTTTTTATCCAAACTCCAATTTTAAATTCCAACTCCACCTCATGGGCTCTCCTTTCCCAAGCATCACTATTGAAGATCTCTCTCCCTCTATCGAAGGGGGCCAATTTCCAATCAAACGTGTTCCTGGTCAATCAGTCGTAATAGAGGCTACCATCTTCAAAGAGGGGCATGATGCTGTGCGTGCTCTTTTGAAATGGCGCGCTAAGAGCAGCCATTCAAAATCAACTGAAACTGAAAATAGAAATTCTAAAAATCAATCCCTGTGGCAAGAAATACCGATGAAACTTCTTGAGAACCATCGGTTTCAAGGCTCGTTTCAAGTAACCTCTGTGGGATTCACTGAATATACGATCGAAGCATGGGGAGATCCCTTTGATTCCTGGTTGCAAGAGGTTAAAAAAAAGATTGAGGCTGGTATTGAGGATCTTCATCTAGAAGCACAAGAAGGAGCAATCCTGATTCATGCAGCGGCTCAGCGATCTAAAGATAATGCAGAACAACAAGAGCTCATAAACTTTGCTATTGAATTAGAAAAAAAATCTTCCCTTTACTCTTTGAAAGATTTTTTAAAAACGGAGCGACTGCTTTTTTTGATGCATCGCTATCCTGATCGTTCTTTTTCGACATTATTCGAGCCCTTTCAACAAGTTCGAGTAGACCGTCTGCGAGCAGCTTTTGGGGCATGGTATGAATTTTTTCCTCGTTCAGCAGAGGGAAAAAAAGAATCGGGGTCTAACTTTCGTGAAGCTCTTGCACGCATCGATGATGCCAAAGCAATGGGCTTTCATGTTATCTACTTCCCCCCTATTCATCCTATTGGTCTTACTGGACGAAAAGGGAGGAACAATTCTTTAGAATGTCTACCAGAAGATCCTGGTGTTCCTTATGCGATTGGCGCAGTAACAGGAGGACATGATTCAATAGAACCACTTTTGGGAACAATCGAGGATTTTCAATGGCTTATCGCTCAAGTCCGTGAACGCAATATGGAAGTAGCTTTGGATTTTGCACTCAACTGTTCTCCAGATCATCCCTATGTTCAACAATATCCTGAATGGTTCTATCATCGGCCAGATGGATCGATAAAATATGCCGAAAATCCTCCCAAAAAATATGAGGATGTTTTTCCTCTCAATTTTTATAACACAAGGTGGAAAGAACTCTGGAAGGAGCTATTAGGCATCTTTCTTATTTGGGCGGAGCGTGGAGTGCGCATATTCCGTGTCGACAATCCCCATACCAAGCCAGTTACTTTTTGGCAATGGGTCATTGCAGAGGTTCAGGAAAAGTATCCTGATGTCATTTTTTTGAGTGAAGCTTTTACCCACCCAGCGATGATGAAAAAACTCGCAAAGATTGGGTTTACGCAAAGTTATAGTTACTTCACCTGGCGTAATACCAAAGAAGAGCTAGAAAATTACTTTACCGAACTTACTCACTCGGAAATGAAAGAATATTTTCGCCCTAATCTTTTCCCCAACACTCCTGATATTCTCCCTTTCTATCTTCAAGAGGGGGGACGTTCTGCTTTCCTTATTAGAGCTGCTTTGGCAGCCACCCTCTCTTCGATTTATGGAATTTATAGTGGTTTTGAACTTTGTGAAAATGCTGCTCTGCCTGGCAAGGAGGAGTATGCTGATTCAGAAAAATATCAATTTAAGGAACGTGATTGGAATGCTCCTGGCAATATCAAACCTTGGATTACTCGTTTAAATCAGATTCGCAACTCTAACAGTGCCCTTCAAAACACCCATCAGCTTCAATTTTGCCATAGTAATAATAATGCTATTATTGCTTATTTAAGATCTTCGGAAGATAACACAAACCATCTCTTGATTATGGTCAATCTAGATCCTCACCAGCAGCAAGCAGCAACGGTAGAAATCCCTCTCCATCGGCTAGGAATTCCTTATGAAAGTCCTTATTGTGTCGAAGATCTTCTCACCGGGGAATGCTATGAGTGGAAAGGAACTCATAATTTTATCTCTCTCAATCCACTCACACACCCAGCGCATATTTTCCGAGTGAAGAACTTATGATAACTGTATCGATTGACAGGAACACGCGATGCCTCGTTGACAAACCCATTCCCATTCTATAGAACACCCGAATTATGCCACGCTACCTGGACCCTAAGAGTGATTTAGTCTTTAAGAAAATTTTTGGTCACCATCCCAATGTACTCCAAGATTTTCTCAATGCTATTTTGCCGTTGCCTCCAGATTGCGTCATTGAGAGTTTGATCTACTTGCCTTCGGAGAGTGTTCCTGAAATTACTGCGTTAAAATATTCTATTGTTGATGTGCGTTGCTTTGACAATCACGGACGTCACTTCATCGTAGAAATGCAATTGCAATGGACGAGTGATTTTATCAAGAGAATGCTTTTCAACACAGCTACAACCTATGCTCGGCAATTAAAGAAAGGGAAAAGCTATGAACACCTCAGCCCTGTCTATGGAGTGGCGTTACTAGATACCACTTTTTCTCAAGAACAAGAGTGGTTTCATCATTACCGAATGACCAATGCTCATGATGAAAGCAAGAGTTTAGAAGATATTCAATTGGTCCTTATTGAACTTCCTAAGTTCAAACCAACCAGCATCACCACAAAAAGAGCTACTGTTCTTTGGCTCCGTTTTTTAAAAGAGATCAACGAAAAAACAGAAGTTGTCGATCCCAGTTTTTTGGAAGTAGATTCGATCAAAGAGGCCATCTCTCTTCTAGAAATCGCTTCCTACAGCGAAGCTGAATTACTTGCCTACGATAAAAGCTGGGATGCAGTGAGCTCTGAAAGAACTCTGTTCAGTGGCAAGTACAAAGAAGGGCTTGCTCAAGGGCTTGCTCAAGGTGAGGCTAAAGGGCTTGCTCAAGGTGAGGCTAAAGGAAAAGAAGAGGAGAAAAAAAGATTTGTGATCAGTATGCATCGCTCTGGTTTACCCTTGGAACAAATTGCTCAGATTGCTGAATTATCACAGAATCAAGTTCACTGCATTATTGAACTGCTGCCGTAAGAGTTTTTCCATGCCTATAGAAAATGTCATCTCTCCTGATAAAATAAATGCTTGTTTTGAGGTCTATTTAGAACTGCGCCCACATCTTGAAAATAAAAAAGATTTTATAAAAAAGGTGCTTCTTCAGCAACAAGAAGGGTTTCAATTAGCTGCTATTTTTGAAGGAGAAGAAGCAGTAGCAGCCATCGGTTTTCGTTTCATAACGACTTTTGCCTGGGGAAAGATTCTCTACATTGATGATCTCACCACCAAGACTCACCTTCATGGGAAAGGATATAGAACTGCACCACTTGATGATGCCATAAAACAAGCGAACGAACTCCATTGCAATCAAGTGCACCTCGATAGTGGTTACATGCGAAATAAGGCTCACCGTCTTTATTTACGCTATGGTTTTGAGCTCACTAGTCATCACTTTTCGTTAAAACTTTAAAGCCCCTCATGACTAAGCTTTCAGTCAATATCAACAAAATCGCAACATTGCGAAACTCACGTGGAGGCGCTATCCCCAACGTGCTTCAAACAGCCATCAATATTGAACATTTTGGGGCAGATGGAATCACAGTCCATCCTCGCCCCGATGAACGCCATATACGCTATGCAGATGTGCGAGAGCTTCAAAAAAATATTACAACCGAGTTTAACATTGAAGGAAATCCTGATCATCAACCCTTTGTAGATCTTGTGTTAGAGGTGAGACCAGATCAAGTAACACTCGTTCCTGACACGTTGGGACAGCTGACTTCGGATCATGGATGGGATACGATTGCGAATTGTGATTATTTAAAAAAGATCATCTCACTATTTAAAAAAGCAGGCATTAGAGTCTCCCTGTTTGTTGATCCTAATTCTGCCATGGTGGAGGGTGCAGCAGCTGTGGGAACTGATCGCATTGAGTTATACACGGAAGAGTATGCGAGAAAATATGCAGCAGGACTTCAAGAGGAGGCAATCGCTTCTTATGTAGAGGCTGCTCACAAAGCACAAGAGCTAGGTCTCGGGCTCAATGCCGGACACGATTTGGATTTAAATAATCTTCATTTTTTTAAAAAAAATATTCCTTGCCTCGATGAAGTAAGCATCGGACATGCTCTGATTGCTGATGCGCTTTACCTCGGACTTGAAACAACCATCCACCATTACAAAAGGGAATTACAATAACGAATCACTAGTATGGAAATAACTTCTTTGTTTGGCGAAAAATTCTATCAGCAGATCAGTTTTATCCTAGAAATTGATAAACTGAAAACTGTATTACGCAAAACAATGCTCCTCTATGAGAATCGTTTTGAAAATTCTGCAGAACATAGTTGGCAGATAGCATTAGCTGCTATCATCCTTGCCGAATATGCTAATGAGAAGATTGATATTGCTCATGTAACAAAAATACTCCTCGTTCATGACCTTGTGGAGGTCTACTGTGGTGATACTTTTCACTATCACAAGGAAGATGATACAACGTTATCGGAACGAGAAATAAAGGCTGCTCAAAAGATTTTTGGTCTTCTTCCTGCAGAGCAAGCACAAGATTTCTTCTCTCTTTGGATTGAGTTTGAAAGTCAACAGACCCCAGAAGCTCAATTTGCGAATAGCATTGATCGATTCATGCCTATCTTGCTTCATAGTTTCTCTGAAACTAAAATCTGGAATAAATTTTCAATCACCCAAAAACAGATCATCGATAAAAACAATCATATAGAAAAGGGCTCCACCCTGCTCTGGGATTTTACACAATCACTGATTCAAAAGGCTGTGGAAAAAGGAGATTTATCTTGATAAAGGAAGCGACCACTTTCCAAGAACTCTCCCCTTTCTCGATAACATAAATATCCCAGCTGGCACTCCATTAGCCAAATAGCCGAAACTGACCCCTATTTTGCTAAAACAACACCAGAAAGTCCTTTGAGTTGTTGAATTTCATCACCAAGAGTGAAAACCTCCTTAGCATCTGTGGTTTGTTTTACTTTGGTGCATTGCATCACAATTTTGGAAATAAGGTCTAATTTTTCAGCGCGTTTGGGATCATCTAGCTTAATACGTTGTTGTAAAAAATAGGTCAACATTGTCTGCGCGATCTGATCAGATTGGGCTTCTTTATTTAAGATCCAACGCACCGATTGATTGTTAGAAAGAGATGAGTCACTGAGCTCATGATCGGCTTTTTGTAGGGTCTCTATGTTTTGCTCTAATGTTTCAAAAATAAGACCATCATGAAAAATACCACAGGGAATTTGACAGTGGGCCATGACCCTAGCAGGCATAAAAGTCAGAGCGCCGAGGAGGCATAGCAGTAATAATATTTTCTTCATAGTTTTTTTTCGTTTTGGTTTCTTTGATCAAAAGCTACAATAGAATGTTCTATTCTGTATATGATCGAATTATGAAACCTTCTCCTACCCTTTTTTGGTTTCGTCAAGACCTCAGACTTGCGGACAATCCAGGACTACTTCAAGCTGCCAAAAAAGGTCCTATCATCGCAATTTATATTTTAGATGATGAAAATGCTGGAGATTTTAAAATGGGAGCTGCGAGTCGCTGGTGGCTTCATCACTCCTTAGTAAAATTAAATCAGGCGCTCGATGGAAAGCTTCACTTTTATTCGGGTGATCCAATTAAGATCATTACTGGATTAATAGATTCTCAAAAAATTGAAGCTGTCTATTGGAATCGTTGCTACGAATCATGGCGTATTAAAAATGATACTGCTCTTAAAATACAACTTCAGGAGCAAGGAATCTTCTGTGAAAGTTTTAATGGATCATTGCTTTGGGAACCATGGGAGGTGCTTAAAAGTGATCAAACCCCTTACAAGGTTTTTACTCCTTTTTATCGCCAGGCCTCTTCCAGGGCACCACGAGAGCCATTATCTAGACCCCATTCTGTTGAATTTTTAAAAGATTCCACCAATACCACGACCTTGTCTGATTTAGCATTACTTCCAACAATTCCCTGGCATCACGGTTTTGAAAAGGAGTGGGAAGTTGGGGAAATGGGAGCACACAAAAAACTAAACACTTTTTTATCTCATGGACTATCTGGCTATAAGGAGGGACGCAACCATCCTGCTCAAGCCCATGTCTCTCATCTCTCCCCCTACCTTCATTTTGGTGAAATCTCTCCTCAACAGGTCTGGCATGCAGTCAATAAGGTAGGTCCTGAGATTCCAACAACAGATAAAAATCATTTCTTAAGCGAACTTGGCTGGCGTGAATTTTCATACTCCCTGCTCTACCATTTTCCCGAGTTACCTTGGAAAAATTTTCAATCTAAGTTCGATCGCTTCCCTTGGAAAGAAAATGAATCATTCTTAAAAGCCTGGCAAAGAGGAAAAACAGGCTACCCGATTGTCGATGCTGGAATGCGCGAGCTGTGGCAAACCGGAACCATGCATAACCGAGTGCGCATGATTGTAGCCTCCTTTTTAGTAAAAAATCTCCTCATTCATTGGCACCATGGTGAGGCTTGGTTTTGGGACACTCTTTTGGATGCCGATCTCGCTAATAATAGTGCCAGCTGGCAATGGGTAGCTGGCTCGGGTGCTGATGCAGCCCCCTATTTTAGAATTTTCAATCCTGTACTTCAGGGTGAAAAATTTGATCCAGAGGGGGACTATACTCGCCACTTTGTTCCTGAGCTAAAAAAGATCCCAAAAAAATACCTATTTACACCATGGGAAGCTCCAGAGGAGATCCTAAGATCGGCTGAAGTGGAACTAGGAAAGACCTATCCCCAACCGATTGTCGCTCTTGCATCGTCTCGAGATAATGCTCTAGAGGCTTACCAACAATTATAACATCTGAAATTTTTCAAGCATTTCACTTACAGACCGATTCTCAATTACAAATAATGACTCCTTCACTTTCATTTCTTGGGGCAGGCCGAATGGCACGATCACTGATTAGAGGCCTATTGCAGGCCCCATTCATAGAAAAAGAAAAAATATTTGTCTCTTCACGTCATGGAGAATCAGCTCAAGAACTTGCTCGAGAATATCAAGTCAATGCTACCTCTAATAATGAAGAAGCAATCATGGCTTCACCCGTGATTTTTCTTTGCACCAAGCCTGCACAGGCCTTAGAGGCTCTCTCTCAAAATGCCTCTTTGTTCAAAAATAAATTAATCATCTCCATTGCAGCTGGGATTTTATTAGAAGATCTCTATGATGCAGTTGGGAGAGAGGCACGCATCATTCGTACAATGCCAAACATTGCTGTTCGTATTGGCAAGGGAGTCACAACAATAACCCCACACCACTCTGCAACAGCAAATGACATGGAGCTTACAGCAAGATTGTTTACCACTGTCGGCAAGGTTTTTGAAATTGGTGAAAAGCAAACGAATGCTACTACTGCCGTTAGTGGAAGTGGACCCGCTTTTGCACTGCTCTTTTTGGAAGCTCTTTTTCAAGGAGGAATCCAGGAAGGCCTTGATCCTTCACTCTCACGAGCTCTCTCAGCCCATGTACTAGCATCATCGGCAGCACTTATTTTAGAAACAGAGGATTCCCCAGCAGCCCTTCGAGCCGAGATTGCAAGCCCTAAGGGAACAACAGAAGCAGGTCTTAACCTTCTTGAGGTAGAACAATTTTCGAACACTATTATTAGGGCAGTGCATGCAGCCACTAAAAGAGCTCAGGAATTAGCCTCTTAATTTTACAAAAACACCACAGATGAATCCCTGTTTTTATTTGCTAATATTTTCTCTTCTTTGGGTTGCTTCTACCGAGGCTCAAGAGGATAAAACAGTAGCAACTACTAATAAAAAGGTTTTACAAGAAACAAACATAATTGCTCTTGAAGCAAGCAAAGATTACGACAGAGGAAACTTTACCTCTGCGGAAAAAAAATACCAACAGCTCTTAAGCATTACTCCTCATGATGTAGAAACACTCAATCATCTTGCAGCAGTAGAAATTCACCTTAATAAAACTGAAGAAACAGAGCGTCTCCTAAAAGAATCACTTCAACAGAAATTAGAAAATCCTAATGCGTGGCTCTTGCTTGGTTTGAATGATCTTCAGGAGCAAAGGATCGATGAGGCTTTTGCAGCTTTAGTTCAAGCAACTCTGTACGATCCTAAAAATGCTAAAGCTTATCATTATCTAGGCATTGTAGCTGGACGGAAAGAGTGGCATGAAATCTCAGAAGCCTCCTTACGCAAAGCTATTGAACTCGATCCTAAGTATGCTGACGCACATTTTAATTTAGCAGTTTATTACATGCGACACAATCCACCTGCCATCGAAGTAGCACGTCGCCATTATCAACGAGCACTCGACCTTGGTGCACCCCATGATTCAGCCATGGATACGATTATGAAAAGGCCCATTGAGGATACAAAATCAGATTTTTGACTCTCTCATCAAATTAAATCAACTGCGATAACGAGGATGTTCGAATCGCAACAATCTGAAGTTGCATCGTTGTTCTTCCAAGGTAAGTATTGCTCATAAGCGTAAAAGCAATATCCCACGGTGGCTTTGGAAGGGGCTCTTGAGCGCCATTAAAGAAAATTCCAATGAGGGGAACATTCTTTTTTC
Source organism: Verrucomicrobiota bacterium (assembly GCA_008932965.1). Classification (GTDB taxonomy): domain Bacteria; phylum Verrucomicrobiota; class Verrucomicrobiia; order Chthoniobacterales; family UBA6821; genus CAIWMF01. Next base: position 15,707 of record WBXG01000005.1, on the reverse strand, counting down.
CAGCAAATTCAAAACGAAGATGTTTTTCCTTTAAGAGACGTGGCTCTCGCAACGGAATTAGTGAATAAGCCAGAAAAAGCGGTTGTGCATTTCCTGCACCAAACGGGGCTAGCCTCTCTTGTGCCAACAACCAACTGGAATCAAGCTCTGAGGTTTTTATTTCTGCATGGAATCTTAATTTAGGAGTAAGCTCCTCTTCTGTGAGAAGAAGCTCTGCAGCCTGCTCAAAAGAGCTAGCGAGGATGTCACAATTTTTCTTTTTTAATGTGAGTCCAGCTGCCATTGCATGCCCTCCAAAAGTTTCTAAAACAGCAGCGCACTTTTCTAAAGCCATTACTAGAGAGAAGTCTTCAATACTCCGTCCACTCCCTTTTCCAAGACCCTGTTCATCAAAACCAATAATAAGAGTTGGACGATGCCAGCGTTTTGAAATACGAGAAGCCACAATCCCCACAACACCGTGATGCCAATGAGAGCGGCCCAAAACGATGCTTTTAGGAGAGGATGTTGAAAAAATCGAGGTCACTAATTCCTCTGCCTCTTGGGTCACAGCACGCTCAATGAGCTGACGTTCACGGTTACGAAGATCCAAATCATGGGCAAGACGAGTTGCAGTATTAGGATCATCAGTGAGCAATAGCTCCAATGCCTCTAAAGCAGAGGAAAGACGACCAGCTGCATTTAAACGAGGTCCCAATTTATAACCTACGTCATAGGTAGTAAAGGGGGGTTGAACCTCCGCAATCTTAATTAAAGCTACTACTCCCGGCCATCGTGATTTAGCTAGCTGCTTGAGACCATGTGTCACAAAAATACGATTTTCTTTCGTAAGAGGGACGATATCAGCAACCGTTCCTAAAGCCACAAGATCAAGATATTCACGTAAGTCAAAAGGGGGAGCGGGATAACGCTTGAGCAGTGCATGAACGAGCTTGAAAACCAAGCCAACACTACAAAGATAGTGATAGTCAGAACCTAGCTGAGGATTTACTAAAATAGAGGTCAAGCTAAGATTTTTGACAAAACATGATGATGTTTCTATTGATTCTACTACTATTGAAGTTTTGTCAAAAATCTTAGCCTGACCTCTATTTTGAATTTCATGGTGATCAACAACAATAAGATCGATTTTTTGTTCCCGGATGATTTGAGCTTCCTCAAAAGAATTTGTACCACAATCAACAGCTACGATAAGGCCTGGCTTGAATATTTCAAAACACCGTTTCAATCCTGCCTTGCTAAGCCCATATCCCTCTGAAGCACGCTCTGGAATAAAACAATCAACGTCACCTCCCAAAGCTCTCAAAGAGCGACACAACAAGGTTAATGAAGTAATGCCATCAACATCATAATCCCCATAAAGAATAATCTTTTCTTTTTTTTGCAATGCCACTTGCAAACGATCTGCTGCCGCAGAAATATTTGGAATCTCCTCAGGAGGTCGCAACTGAGCCAAACGTGGATTGAGAAAATTGGTAGCAACTTCTACAGAGGCATATCCTCGTTGCACCAGCACCTCAGTAAGAGCCAGCGGTAGTTTCAATTCCTTAGCAAGCCTCTCAACTAGCTTAGAATCTGCCGAAGAAGGAAGAATCCATTTTTTTTGCATCTAGTAAATAAATCAAAAAACCTACTCAGAGAACAAAGAGGCTGTTTTAAATTCGTTGAGCTAATAGCATCCGAAAACTAAAAAAAGGATGTGTTCAAAGTTCACTGAGGCAGATGAAGAACAATAAGTGTATATGAAAATACTCGACGAGCTGAACACTGACGCGACGCAGTTCCTCGTTGCATCAGTAAAATTTGGGAGACATTCTACGCTTTTTCTACCTGCCAGTATTCTAACTCTACAGGTGTATCTCTTCCAAAGATACTAACAGAGACACGTAGTTTACCACGCTCAGGATCAATTTCCTCAACAATACCTTGTTGATTTTGGAATGGACCATCAGCAACTTTAACTTTGTCACCGACTTCAAAAATGATTTTTTGCGTGATATTCTCTTCACGCTCTTTCATCTGTGCAAGCATTCCTTGAATTTCTTTTGGTCTCATCGGAATAGGACGATCTTTGGTTCCAGCAAAACCAATTATTCCCGTTGTCTCTTTAATAAAGGTCCATGAGTTCTCAATGATATTATCCTCTGCATCAAAAAGATGCATATTGATAATAATGTATCCTGGAAAAAATTTTCGGGTTGTTTCCGTTTTTTTACCTCTCTTAATTTCTTGGACCCGCTCTGTAGGAATGAGCACTTCAAAGATAGAGTCTCCCATTTCTTCTGTTTTAATACGTTTGACAATGTTGTCGTGAATTTTCTGTTCTTGGCCAGAGAGCACATGAACGACAAACCATTGATCTTTAGGAGCGAGAGGCATGTTTAAAATTGATGTTAAAAGTTAAAATTTAGCTACTGTACGGATTCTGCAGCCGCAAAGAAGAAGTTGAATTGAAAGCAATCCACAAAGGGAGAACTATTCTTTTAAAGTGAATGCGATAAGAGTGAAAGATTAAAGAGGTATAAATTCAAAGAAAATAATATTTTTTTCCTTTGATTTTACTAAGTGAAATTCTACTCGTGAAAATCCTATACTCTTAATAACTACGAACGTGTTAAGAAGCCAATGATGTTAATGGCAATAAAATCAAAAAATGAGATATAACCACCAACTAGGAGCATTGCAATAATGACAATCAGACTGGAACTCCAAAGCTCCCTGAAGCGTTTGATTCCATGCTCTTCATTGCTCCAAGGCCATTGTGCCTTATGAAGTTCTATTTGAACTTCTTTGATGTAGTTACTAATTTTTTGAACCATAAAGTGCTGTAGTACCCGCTATAAATAGAAAATCGAGGAACTTTTTTGTACTTTTTCTCTAATTTTAATTCGTAATGGTAGCGTTTTAAAAATTTCGAACGTCATTCAGGCCAGGAGGGACTTGAACCCCCAACCAACGGTTTTGGAGACCGCTACTCTACCAATTGAGCTACTGGCCTTTACGTTTGAGGATATTAAAATCCAGAAATAGTAGATGGGAGTACTTTTTTCAGACTCCCAATCTTCTATTTTCGTAGATTAGTCTAGGATTTCGGAAACACGTCCAGCACCTACGGTACGACCACCTTCACGAATAGCGAAGCGGATCGTTTTTTCCATAGCGATTGGAGTAATGAGTTCTACTTCGATAGCTACGTTATCACCGGGCATGACCATTTCAACTCCTTCTGGGAGTTTAACGCTGCCAGTAACATCGGTAGTGCGGAAGTAAAATTGAGGACGATAGTTAGAGAAGAAAGGTGTATGACGGCCCCCTTCATCTTTGCTTAGGACATAAATTTCAGCTTTGAACTTTTTATGAGGCTTGATGGAGTTGACTTTTGCAATGACCTGACCACGCTCAATATCTTCTTTTTTGACACCACGAAGTAGGAGACCAACGTTGTCGCCTGCTTCTGCAGTATCAAGAAGTTTACGGAACATCTCAATATCAGTGACTGTTGTCTTGACTGTAGGCTTCAAACCTACAATTTCGACTTCCTCCATTTTCTTAAGAATACCACGTTCTACACGACCTGTGGCAACAGTTCCACGTCCTTCAATGTTGAAGACATCTTCCACAGGAAGGAGGAATGGTTGGTCTTTTGGACGCTCTGGAAGTGGAATGTATTTATCTACAGCATCGATGAGTGCAAGAATTTGTTTTTCCATTTCTGGATCTCCATCAAGAGCTTTTTTTGCACTTCCTTTGACGATAGGGATTTCATCACCAGGGAAATCATAGGAGCTAAGAAGATCGCGAATTTCCATCTCAACGAGATCGAGTAATTCAGGATCATCTACAAGATCTACCTTGTTCATGAAAACAACCATGGATGGAACACCTACTTGACGAGCCAAAAGAATGTGCTCACGTGTTTGTGGCATTGGACCATCAGCAGCACTCACAACAAGAATTGCTCCGTCCATTTGAGCAGCACCAGTAATCATGTTTTTAACATAATCAGCATGTCCTGGACAATCGACGTGGGCATAGTGACGAGCATCACTTTCATACTCCACATGGGCTGTTGAAATCGTAATACCGCGCTCTTTTTCTTCGGGAGCAGCATCGATTTGGTCATAAGCTCGTGCTTGGGCTTTACCAGACTTTGCAAGCACCGTAGTGATCGCAGCAGTGAGTGTGGTCTTGCCGTGATCGACGTGACCAATGGTGCCGACGTTAACGTGCGGCTTGTTGCGTTGGAATGTGTCCTTAGCCATATTAGTGTTCTAGTGGTTGTTGTTGTTATACTCTTCTGGAGCCCATGACCGGGATTGAACCGGTGACCTCGTCCTTACCAAGGACGTGCTCTGCCAACTGAGCTACATGGGCTTGTTCAATCCAAAGGACCGAGCAAGTTTATGTTCAAAGAATGATTTTGAGAAATATTCAAGTTGTAACACTACACAGAATCTGCACATTAGCCAAGGTAAACCTCCAGCGATCATAAGAATGAGTAAGGAATAATCATTCTTCTGTTACTATTTTAGGTTTTAGGTAAGGAGCAGATGATGCGTTTCGTTAGAATTCGGGTTGTTACGAATACCAGCCTAAGCGTCAGTGTCAAAACCATTTTTTTGTGAGTCCAATATTTTTTTTGCATTTAACTTCACAAAAAGATACTTTTTTTCTTGCATGAAATCACTTTCTTCACAGCGTAAAGACTATTGCCAAGGAGCACTGCGGCGTGCAGATCTTAAGAAAATCCCTATGGAACAATTTGATCTTTGGTTTCAAGAAGCAAGCATGTGTGATGCAATCACAGAACCCAATGCGATGAGCCTCTCTACAGCCAATTGTGACCGTTTACTAACCTCTCGTATGGTTTTACTTAAAGGATACGAAAAGGATGGTTTTCGTTTTTTTACCAATAGCACCAGTATTAAAGGACGACACATTGCTGAAAATCCCAATGTCGCACTCCTCTTTTATTGGCCACCTTTGGAACGCCAGGTTAGAATTAATGGAACGGCTAGCCTACTACCCCGTGTAGAAACAGAAAAATATTTTCACTCTCGCCCGAGGAATAGTCAGTTAGCCGCGTGTGCCTCGTTTCAAAGCATGACGCTTTCTAATCGTCACACTTTAGAAAGCCGCATGCAGGAACTGAAAAAAAAATATAAAAACCAAGAGGTTCCTGTTCCTGATTTCTGGAATGGCTACCTTGTTGCACCTCATTCAATGCAATTTTGGCAAGGGAGAAGCGACCGCCTCCATGATTGTTTTCAGTACACAAAAAAAGAAAGTGCTTGGATTATCGAACGATTAAATCCCTAAAAAGAGTCACCCCCTTTACAAACCCTATTTTACAGGGCCACTTTTTGAATCTACTCCAGCCAATTCATCGGATTAAAATTCAAAGCAATACAGACCGCACATAGAAGCGCAACGATTATCAGGACTGCAATGAAGAGAGGCGGGGTTGAAAACAAGAAGAATCGAATCAGTTTATTTTCAGCAATACGCTCTTGATCAGTAGGAGGTGTAGGATATGGGAACTGTTCCATGAGTGGAGTCTTGTAGCTTGTCAAAAAGACAATGTCAATATTCTCGATGTTGAAGGCCCTACCCCCCTAAGCGGTTTCCTTTTTCATTCCTCTTTAGTACATACGGTTCTATTTTTGTTCGAATATGCTGCTCATTTCCTTCAGCCTTGCGATCTTGCTCTTCGCGAGAGAGCCTTCCCTGAAGACGCAGTCGAATGGGAAGTCCTGAAAAAGGCCACTCCGAGCGAAGTGCATGAAGAAGGTACTTATGATAGGAGTCGGTCATTAATTTTGCATCGTTGACGAAGAGCAAAAATTCTGGAGCATGAAATGGAGGGCGCACTTCGGGAGCAACCTGAGTTGCATACAGCAGCTTAAAACGACGTCCTCCACGTGATGGAGGTGGCTGATGTTCCCATACTGCCTTAAAAAATCGATTAAGCTCTCCTGTAGTGATACGGACCTCTGCAGCTTTTCTCACTTCTTCAAGGGCGGTGAGTAGACGTCCTACTTCCTGACCGGTTTTAGCGGACAGACAAATAATCGGTGCATAATCGAGAAAAAATAATTCACTTCGGATCATCGCTGCGTATTCACCTTGGGAGGCACGACCACCATCCTCTTTATGAACAAGATCCCATTTGTTGGCAACAATTAGGCAAGGTTTAAAAGATTCCTGAAGTATTCCGGCAATACGTTTATCTTGAGCTGTAATATCAACGGTAGCATCAAGAACAAGAATACCAACATCAGCACGGCGCAAGGCCTCCTGGGTTCGCATTGCACTAAAAATCTCCACTGAGGTATCAGGCTTGGATCGATGCCTCAGTCCTGCTGTATCGACCAGTAAATAGGGAACCCCTTTTAAGTCACATCGAATATCAATAGCATCCCGTGTTGTGCCAGAAATAGGACTTACAATAGTTCGCTCCTCTCCAAGAATGGTGTTAAGCAAAGAAGATTTACCAACATTAGGGCGTCCTACAATAGCAAGTTTTGGAATCGCCTCTTTTACTAGAGATTGTTTTTCGTCACATACCCCAAGATGTTTTTCAATAGACTCCATTAAATGATGCAGTCCCACACCATGGGCTGCACTCACGCTTAAAATCTGATCAAAACCGAGCTCATAAAAATCACTTACAAATGACTCGTGCATTTTTTCATCGATTTTATTAACAATGAGGAGAAGCGGGCGATCGGTTCGACGTAGTTGCTGAGCTAATTCTTGATCTAGCGGAGTCACCCCAGCACGACCATCAACCACAAAGAGAAGTAGGTCTGCAGATTGAATTGCTGCCATGGCTGCGGCATGAGTAGCCTCGGCAAAATCAGGGTCAGGTGCATCTCCAATCCCGCCTGTATCGATAATTTCAAAAGGGATATCTCCTTTTTCACACACTGCTGCAAGCCGGTCACGGGTAACCCCAGGTTGGTCATGAACAATAGAAAGACGTCTACCCAGAAGACGATTAAAGAGAGAGGATTTGCCGACGTTAGGTCGGCCAACAATGGCTACACGATACATAAAAAAGGAATGAGTAATGAGTAATGAGTAATGAGTAATGAGTAATGAGTAATGAGTAATGAGTAATGAGTAATGGGTAATGGGTAATGGGTAATGGGTAATGGGTAATGGGTAAGGAGTAAGGAGTAAGGAGTAAGGAGTAAGGAGTAAGGAGTAAGGAGTAAGGAGTAATGGGTGATGGGTGATGGGTGATGGGTGATGGGTGATGGGTGATGGGTGATGGGTAATGGGTAAGGAGTAATTTTAGAATCGAAATGAAATTAAATTTCGAAATTTGTACTGAGAGTAATCCTCTTCTCAACATTACGTTCGATAATGAATAGTGCTCTTTAGAACCCATCACTCATCACTCATTACCCCTTACTCACCACTCACCACTCACCACTCACCACCCATTACCCATTACCCATTACCCATTACATCTCCCGATGTCGGCCTATCATGACCCCCTAATTTTAAAAGTCGAACACCATCGATTATATATCCGATACCACTGAGCAAGGTAACAATACCAGCTATTCCAACAATAATGCTGTAATAACGCCACTGCAGCAATACCACTGCGATTGCAAACATCTGAAAAAAAGTAGAAATTTTTCCAAGAGAGCTGGGACGAATTTCCAGAGAACCATTGAGAAAACGAAGCAGAGCACATCCGGTTAAAATAATGATATCGCGAGTAATCACTAAGACTGGAAACCAAAGTGGTAATGACCGATCCCAATTACTCACACTCAGTGTAATGATCGCAGTTAGCATCAATCCTTTATCAGCAATGGGATCCAGAATAGCCCCTAAGCGAGATTGAAGACGAAAGTGACGTGCTAACCATCCATCAACCCCATCGCTAAGCGCTGCGACTAAAAAAACAATAATAGCAGCAATACGTAATTTTTCTTCAGGTTCCCCTGCTTCAACACTATGTCCATAATAGACAGCTAAGAGCACAAAAATGGGAATCAGTAAAATCCGACCAAGAGTAATTTGATTAGGTAGTGTCATATGAGACACATAACCGGTAGCGAGTAATGGGTAACGAGTCAAAGAATCTCTAGCCCGAATTTTCATACTGATCGTGACGAGGAGACCGCGAAGGCTCATGGGGCAAGGCGAGTGATGAAGTCTGACGACGGCTGTGTGTATACACACTGCCCGAGGAAGACTTCGAGATCAACGCAGCATCCATCTGACTTCCCGGTTTCCGCAGTAGATTGGGATGAAATATTCGGGCTAACCCGAATTTTCATACTGATCGTGACGAGGAGACCACGAAGGCTAATGACGGCTGTAGGAGTCCCTACCACCCCAATCACAATTCGAGATTAACGCAGTAGCCATAGAGCTTTTCACAAGCTGTAATAAATTTAGTGTGAAATATTCGAATGAACCAATCACCATCATGGTATGAATTTTCAATCAAACTTAGCCATTGCTCTTTACCTCTTACCACGAGCTCGTCGTAAGAGCGCACTTCGTTTCTATGACTTGTGTCATAGCATTGATGAATGCGTAGATAGCATATCACTTTCATTGCGTGAAAAAGAAAACGTTCTACAGACGGCTCTTGAGAGATTGGAGGAACTGAGGGAACGTTATCAACTAGATCGAACAGTACTTGAGGAGATCATTCAAGGGATGCGGATGGATCTTTCAATTAATCGTTATGAAACATTTGAAGATCTTCGGCTCTATGCGTGGCGCGTTGCCTCTGCAGTCGGACTCGTCAGCGCACAACTTTTTGGAGCCAGCGGAAAAAATGTCAACGAGTATGCTGAGAATCTTGGACTTGCCTTGCAGCTGACCAACATCCTGCGGGATGTTGCCGAAGATGCTACTCGAGGAAGAATCTATTTACCTCTTGAAGATTTCGCCCGCTTTCATGTCACAGAAAAAGAAATTCTCAATTCAACCCCTTCACCCCAAGCAATCCATCTACTCGATTACGAAGCAGAAAGAGCCCTCTCCTTTTTTGCAAAAGCAGAAATTGCTTGGAAAAAAATGTCACCATGCGAGCGCCATCTCATGCGCCCTGCACGCCTGATGGAAGCTATCTATCGAACACTTTTAGAAAAAATAAAGCGTGATCGTTATGATGTTTTTCATCAGGTCTATCGTGTTGGTTTCATAAAAAAAATAGCACTAGCAGTAAAAGTATATTTTTTTGATACTATCGACTAAAAAAAACAAGCCTCATTAACCCGGATGTTTCATGCTGATCGTGACGAGGAGGCCGCGAAGGCTGATGGGGTAAGGCAGGCGAGCATTTTGATGCAGGGCTGTATGTTTCATACTGCCCGAGGAGCAATTCGAGACTGACGCAGTATCCATTAGGGGTTCGCAAGCCGCAGCAGAATCGGTATCAAATATGCGGGTTAACCCGGATATCCAACAAACTGATCTGCCCATGCCTCAACTGCTGGATCCATCTTAACTAAGTCTGGCCAGCCCCGGGTATAACCTTCCCCAGGCAGTTTTTTTGTGGCATCAAATCCCATATGGGATCCCAGATTAGCAATGGTTGGGGCATGATCGAGACTATCACTGGGATTTTTAGTCACAATGCTATCGCGCTGTGGATCAGTATTAGAACAAAGTCGGAAGATCACTTCGGAAGTGTTTTGAACATTACAATCCTCATCCACCACAATGATATATTTCGAAAACATCATCTGGCCCATTCCCCAGAGGCCATGCATTACCTTGAATGCCTGCCAAGGGTATTGCTTTCGAATACTCACAAAAACAAGATTGTGAAAGACTCCTTCTGCAGGCAGGGCCATGTCGACGATCTCTGGAAAATTCATTTTAAAGATAGGAAGAAAAATGCGCACACTTGCCTCTCCCATATAAAAATCTTCCATGGGAGGTACACCCACAATAGTTGCAGGATAGATGGCTTCACGACGATGGGTGATTGCGGTGACATGAAAAACAGGATAGTCATCGACTGGCGTATAAAATCCCGTATGATCACCAAATGGCCCTTCCGGGCGGGTTTCCCCTGGATAGACAAAACCCTCGATCACGATATCGCTCTCCGCTGGTACTTCCAGAGGCACACTTATACACTTCACGAGCTCTACAGAACGTTTGCGTGCAAATCCTGCGAAGAGAATTTCATCAATACCATCTGGAAGTGGAGCCATTGCTGAAAAGGGAAAGACAGGATCACCACCCAAGGCAACAGCCACTGGCATCGGTTCTCCTCGCTCATAGTAACGCTTTCCATGGCGCGCCGCCACCTTGTGCACCTGCCAATGCATTCCGGTTGTGGAGCCATCATAGACCTGCATTCGGTACATGCCGATATTACGATCCCCAGTGTCAGGGTCTTTAGTATAAACTGTTGGTAGGGTTACAAAGCGCCCTCCATCATGAGGCCAGCATTTAAGAATAGGGAGACTGCTGAGCGAAAAATCACTTTGCGCCTGATCTAAACGATAGACCACCTCTTGACACGGTCCGCGCTTCACATAACGGGGACGTGCATGAACAAGATCGATTCCTTGCCGCAAGAGAGTCAGACCATCACGGAATGTTTTGGGCGGTTTTGCCTTCATCAGGAATTCCAACTGACTGGATAGTTCTTCCACCGAATGAAGCCCTAAGGCCATTGCCATCCGCCTGCGTGAACCCATCGCGTTGATTAAAACAGGAAATTTGGAAATGACTCCATGGATCGTTGGTTTTTCAAAAAGCAACGCCTTTCCTCCTTCTGGCTTCTTCATTTCGCGATTCGCTAACTCTGTAATTTGCAGCTCTGTCGCTACGGGAAGAGTGATGCGGATCAATTCACCAGCCTCTTCAAGAGTTTTTACAAAATGAGCAAGAGAAGAATAGGACATACAAAGCCGTAACGATCCATGAGTAAATAATAACGAGGCCTAAAAAACCATTCTTAAAAAAAGTTTTATAATTTTGAAAAATAAGATTGCTCCTAGGAAGAATGCATGGATGATGTTCCCTCTTCGATCTCGATTTTATTTTTCTAGGAGTCGTAGCTCAATTGGTTAGAGCACCGCCCTGTCACGGCGGGGGTTGCGGGTTCGAGTCCCGTCGACTCCGGAGAAAAAAATGTACTTCAAGAAACGCACAACAGTCGTCAATCCCTGATCTCTTTTCAATGAACATAGATTCAAAGATTTCTGTTTTTTGAGATCTGGGTGTTCTTTTCTAATTAACTTTTTTCAACTAGAAGTCTCAGCCTTATACATGCTCTGCCCCAAGTGTCATTCACTCGACGATAAAGTCATTGATTCTCGTCTTACTAAAGAAGGAAATAGCATCCGTCGTCGTCGGGAATGTTTGCAATGCAACCATCGCTTCACAACCTACGAAGAGATAGAACGTATTGAGCTCCTAGCTGTGAAGCGCGATGGTCGTCGTGAGTCTTTGGATCGACAGAAGCTGCTTTCTAGCTTGGTTAAAGCATGTCAAAAGCGCCCCATTGCACTCGAGGTGATGGAAGAGGCGATTGCTCAAATTGTACAAAATTTGGAGTCGTTGCAACAGCAAGAGATTCCTACGAAACTCATCGGCGATCAGGTGATGGAGCAACTTCGCAAAATTGACCCGATTGCGTATGTCCGCTATGCTTCTGTCTATCGTGCTTTCCAGGAAGTAGGAGAATTTCTTGAAGAAATTCAATCCTTGAAGCAACCACCAATGACATATTGACAAGATCGGCAGGCTTCAAGAAAGTTGGAGACCTCCCCTTCTCATGAAATTTTCAATAACTTTTTCACTCTAAAAAAGAATGATCGTTCTTCGGCATGGAATACCATTGGTTATTACTCCTAAAGGCCATTCTGCTTCCTTTAATAAAGAGTGGATAATAGTAGCGCTAGAACAGGCTTCAAAGAGAGCGGGCCAGGAGCATTGGTCCATGGCATCAGAGCTCACAGATGCTATTACTATTTACCTTCAACAAGAGTGTAAAGGAACCGTCATCACTCTTGAGAAACTAGAAAAGGTGATTGAGAACCTGCTTATCTCTTTAAAATATGAGGCAATTGCTGCCACATTTTCTCTACCTGATCCCCCTGTATCGCTCTCACTTCTAGAGCTTGTGCAAGAAGCAGGAACTGCTTACGAGCTGGTATTTTTTCCCCTCCTACGTAAACGTCTTCAAGAAATCGCTGAATCAAGTAGCCTTCGTCTGGAGATTAATGACCTAGAACCCTGCTTGCGTCAGCTCCAACATCGAGTTCGTTTAGGAAGTCACGACATATTACGTGAAGAAATTGTGAACTTTATTAGACGCTACGGCCGCTCACACTTTTTTCTCAACAAAAGAAAAAATCAAAAGCCACTCGAAATAGAACTTTCTTAGATTGACTGTAGTAACAAGTAATGGGCAACGAGCACCATTTTTGAATCTTTTTTTTAAAATAGTCCTGCAACAATCATTTTCTTTTACCCAATACCCATTACCCGTGACATGCCTTCCATGACCCTGTTTGAAAAAATTATCGCACGTACTATTCCTGCCGATATTGTCGCAGAAGAAGAGGATTGGATTGCTTTTAGAGATATAGCTCCACAAGCACCAACACACCTTCTCATTGTTCCTAAAAAACCGATCCCACGTATCACTCAGACAACAGCAGAGGATCAGATGATTTTAGGCAGATTACTCTTAGCTGCAGTAAAAGTTGCAGAAATAGAACATCTCACTGAATCTGGTTTTCGCATTGTTATCAACAATGGAAAAGAAGGGGGAGAGGCGGTACCTCACTTACATCTCCATCTTCTAGGTGGGCGCCAGATGGAATGGCCTCCCGGATAAAAGCGATAGAGGGACTCGTCACGATCAGTTTAAAATACCCGGGTTAATCGATAACACTTGAGAGAATACTTTATTCTTCTGAATTTTTCTTTTTCCCATTGAACTTCTCTACTTTTGCTATTAGGGTGTTTAGCTCCTCAAGAAAGTCTGCTTTCACATTTTTGAGTTTTGAAGAGGGGAAAAGCGATACTTGAGTCTCTTTGTGCTAGCTTGAGTTCATGTATTAGAATTTTCTAAAGCGGTTTGACTTCGGCTTCATCATGAAACTCTCAATAGGTCTCAGAGGCTTTCTATAGTTCAAAGTAGCCCCTCCAATATTAGCATTCATAAAATTTTAAAGCAGACTTTTGACCCTATCGTCCAGAGGCCTAGGACACCCCCCTTTCACGGGGGTAACACGGGTTCGAATCCCGTTAGGGTCGCCACTAGAGCATGTAAATGCTTTCAATGCCGTGGCCACAGGCGCATCTCTACTGCAAGCGCACATTCATACTCCGCTACTAAAGGAGGCAGCCATCGTTAAAATATTCAGGCTAATCGTGAGATACAATCGCTTTGATTGGAAATAAACATCTCATGAGCAGGAAAAAAAATGCACCGACCCCGAGACTTGCAGCTGCGGTCATCAAGGAAAAGGAGAATGCCTGAGCATGACTTTTGCTATGACTTAGAAAATAGGAAGCCACCGATGGACCTAAAATTTGTCCTAATCCATACATGGCACTTAGCAAGCCCATGAGTGTTGTTGATTCTTGCGGTCGCAGCCGGCGTGCTTCCTGCATTCCTAAAAGTGAGATAATATTGAAAGGAAATCCCACCAAAATAATCCCTAGGAGAAAGCCCCCTTGGCTAGGAAACCCAAGAGGCATCAGAACTCCTGTTAATTGCATGATGTAAATAAAAAATAAAACAGAGCGACGATCTGCTCCATGGGGAATTTTTTTTGTGATGAGAGCTCCAATGACAACACTCACTCCAAAAATTGGCCAAAGATAATCAATCCAAGCCGATTTGGGAATCACCTCATGGGCAATTACGGGTAAAAATGTCGCGGTAATAATGTAGCCAAATCCAGCAAGACCATAGGCAATGATTAAGAAAATCGATTCTAAGGTCCACATTTCTGGCACAGGAATCAGGAGATCTCTTGTTTCGGTAATGGAGGAATGCTTCATCAAATCCCCATGGAATGTCTTCCAAACAGCAGCGATCATGAAAGCTGCTATTACTGAAAATCCCAACCATGCAGCACTAGAGGAGAAATGAAAAAAAATCATCAGGATAGAAATCATCCCCGAGAGAACAATGCCAATCCCAGGCCCAGTATAAATGAGTCCGCTTAATGAGAGAGCCTGGAGCTGTGCAAGTCGTTCAAGAGACCATCCCGAGGTGTAGACAAATGCAAAAGCAGTAGAGATTCCTGTGAGAAATCGACATGCAGGCCAGAGCCATGGAAAAGGAAGAGCCATGCCAAAAATCAAGAGCACTGTTACCAAAAGACTATAGCGAATGATTGCACTATGACTTGGTATCCTAATTTTATAGTGAGAGAGCAACCATGGTAGGAGCACACATGTACTGGCCCCTAAAAGATATCCAATATAATGAATACTCGCTAAGAAAGTCCCCCCTTGCAGATCAATTACATGATCGTGAAGCATCATCGGAAGAAGAGGGGTGAATGCAAACCTAGCAAATCCCATGGCAACTACAAATGAAATAGCTCCTCCCCAAACAATAGAGATAGCCTGTCGAGAGATTTTCTTTTCCATTAGAACTCTCCCTTTTTTTCAATTTCGGCACTGAGATTTCTTTCGACTCGTTGTTCCAAAATCAGCTCCTCTGCTGGATCCTCAACCCATCGTGCGAGAAGAATGCACACTTCATAGAGCAAAACCATAGGAACCCCCATTAATAAATAGGTCATCAGATCAGGTGATGGAGTAATAAAAGCCGCAATTGTAAAAATAGTCACAATAGCAATAGAACGGGTTTTGCGTAATGTTGTTGAGTTGAGAAACCCTAACTTTACAAGAATCAAAACGACAATCGGCATTTCAAAAGCAACTCCAAAAGCGATGAGGAATTGTGTTGTAAAAGAGTAGTAATCACGGACCGTCCAGGTTGGAACCCAATGCATTGCCTTGGCATCACGAAAAAAAAAGTCAAGGGTTCCTGGCAGAACCACGTAGTAACTAAAACTCACCCCAAGAACAAAAAGAAAAAAACTACCCGCTGTCACAGGCAAGATTAAACGTTTTTCGGCACGACTTAGTGCCGGAAAAAGAAACTCACCAACAAAATAAAGTAAGAGTGGAAAGGAGAGGATAAATCCAGCGTAAAATGAGAGCTCTAGGGAAATCGTCATAGAATCGGCAACACCGAGTGATTGCAAACTCCCGACACGTGTGGGATCAACGATCATCAATGGTTTTTGAATGAACGCTGCTAGAAAACTCCGAAAGAAAAAACTCCCCACCATGGCTACCACAAGGGTAATGGCTATTTTAATAACCATTCGGCGCAAGTCATCTAGGTGCTCGAGCAAAGGGCGTGATGCATCCTCACTTTCACGAAAAGAAAAAAGTCTGCTGTAATTCATCGATTGCTACTATAATTCATAAATTAATGCTTACCTAGCCCGAATATTTTACACTAAATCTATTACGGTTTGTGAAAGGCTCGGTGCTTACTCCATTAACC
Organism: Verrucomicrobiota bacterium; assembly: GCA_008932965.1. Taxonomy (GTDB): domain Bacteria; phylum Verrucomicrobiota; class Verrucomicrobiia; order Chthoniobacterales; family UBA6821; genus CAIWMF01. Next base: position 160 of record WBXG01000005.1, on the reverse strand, counting down.
CGCATATTTCATACTGATCGTGACGAGGAGACCGCGAAGGCTGATGGGGTAAGGCAGGAGTATTTTGATGCAGGGCTGTATGTGTACATACTGCCCAAATCAAAATGGGAGTCTAACGCAGCATCCATCTGACTTCCCGGCTTCCGTAGTAGATCGGTAG
>WBXG01000004.1 GCA_008932965.1 Verrucomicrobiota bacterium | reverse complement strand
CTTGGGATGCTTGGGATGCTTGGGATGCTTGGGATGCTTGGGATGCTTGGGATGCTTGGGATGCTTGGGATGCTTGGGATGCTTGGGATGCTTGGGATGCTTGTGAGAGGAGGTGCGGGCTACTGATCCAAAGAAGAGCAGTAGCACACAGGGGAAACGATATTTTCATGAGGGAGAATGAATGATAAGAAATATAGTTCCCAATGGAAGTACAATTTAAACAAAATATTTCCTACCCATCGTGATGAGGAGGCTACGTAGGCTCATGGGGCAAGGTGTGTGAAGAAGTCTGATAATGCCTGACTCACTGAGCAAATGAAAATGGGATGATTTATCCAATAGGGAATAAATTCTCTTATGATTGCAACAGATCTCTAGATTCCTGTAGTATCTCAAGCACGTTACCGGGATATTTCATGCAGAAGTGTCATGAGGCGGCGTGCAAAGCTCATTATTACAAGGAGGGCGAAGTATTGTGATGCTGGGCTGTAGGAGTCCCTATCGCCCCAATCACCATTCAAGACCAACGCAGTAGCCATGGGGCTTTCCACAAGCCGTAATAGATTTGATGTAAAATATTCGGGTTCAATCACACTCTTTTTTCAATGAATCATTCTCTTCCAATGCTCTCTGGCCTCTACGATCCCATGCATGAACATGATGCGTGTGGTGTTGGAATGGTGGCACAGATCGATGGAACCCGCTCCAATCGAATTCTAAAAATAGCCCTTCGTTCTCTCTGTGGTTTGATGCATCGAGGAGCCCTCGATGCTGATTCAAGAACCGGAGATGGGGCGGGAATAACAACTCAAATTCCATACAAAATTTTCCGAAAGGAAGTCGAGTTACGTGGACATCGACTCTATAGGGATGAGGATTTAGGGATTGGAATGATGTTTCTTCCTCAGGATAATCTTTATGCTCAGGCACGAGCCAAGGCCATTACTGAGGAGGTGATCGCGAAACGGGGTTTATATCTTTTGGGATGGCGCCCTGTTCCTGTAAACAAGCATGTCCTTGGAACTAAGGCCTTGATGACATTGCCAGCTATAGAGCAAGTCCTAGTAGGACGCCCACAAGGAATGAGCAATGACGATTATGAACAGCGTCTGTTCTTAGCACGCAATGAAATCGAAGATCGTGCAGCTGCTGATAAGATCGAAGATTTTTATATCCCCTCTTTTTCTCATCGAACCCTTGTTTACAAAGGGCTGATGGTCTCTAAATCACTCGAGAAGTTTTTTTCGGATCTTATGCATCCCGATTTTGAAACTGCTCTTTGTGTCTATCATCAACGCTATAGTACCAATACCTTTCCTACGTGGCCACTCGCACATCCCTTTAGGATGCTCTCTCATAATGGAGAAATTAATACTATCAGGGCAAATCGTACGTGGACCCATGCTCGGGAAGCAGAGCTCGAGGCAGATTTCTGGGGAGCTGATATCGATTTGCTCAAGCCGATTATTCAACCAGGTGGCTCCGATTCAGCAAGTCTCGATAACATGCTTGAAATACTCACCATGTCAGGTCGCTCTCTGTTACATGCAATGACCATGCTTGTCCCTCCTGCATGGCGACCTAACAAAGATATTTCCCCAGCACTAGCTGGTTTTTATGAATATCATACCTGTCTTGGAGAGCCATGGGATGGACCTGCAGCCTTAGTCTTTACCGACGGAGTGACCGTAGGGGCTTGCCTGGATCGTAATGGACTTCGCCCGGCACGTTATGAAATCACCAGTGATGGACTTTTTGTCATTGGCTCTGAAGTCGGAGTAAGTAATTTAAACCAAGCCAGCGTTATCGAAAAAGGACGTCTCGGACCAGGTGAAATGATCGCCGTCGATACAGCTCGTGGTCTTCTTTTAAGAGATCAAGAGATCAAGGACCAGCTTGCCGCCCAAAATGATTATCGCAAGATGGTCGATGAACATCTTGTTAAAATCAAACCGATTCTGGCAGAAGAGCTCCAAGAGCCTTCCAAAGAGCTCGATCTTCTTACTCTAAGACAACAGCAGCTCTCCTTTGGTTATACCAATGAGGAATTAGAAATGATTTTCAAACCGATGATCCATGATGGAGCTGAGGCTGTTGGTTCTATGGGAAGTGATACTCCCCTTGCTGTTCTTTCACTTCGTCCACGATTGCTATACACCTATTTTAGCCAGCTTTTTGCCCAGGTTACCAATCCTCCTATTGATCCGATTCGTGAACGTCTCGTGATGTCACTATTTACTGTTATTGGTTGGAAGCGCAATCTCCTAGCAGAAACCCCAGCACATGCAGAACAAATCACACTTGATTCTCCAATACTGCTCAATGAGGAATTCCTTGCCTTAAAAAAGAGTGGAGGAGTTCATCAAGCTACAACGATTTCCACCTGTTGGAAAGTATCTGCTGGCCCGCACGGTCTTGCTCCAGCAGTCCGGGAAGTCTGTCGTGCTGTAGAACAAGCAGTTGATGCAGGAGCTAGAATTCTCATTTTAAGTGATCGCAAAGCCGACCATGAATGGGTTGCTATTCCAGCATTACTTATTGTAGGAGCGGTCCATCATCATCTCTTACGTGTTGGTAAGCGCATGAAAGCGAGTCTTGTGAGTGAGACAGGAGAAGCACGTGATGTCCATCAAATCGCTTGCCTCATTGGGTATGGTGCTAGTGCCATTAATCCTTATCTTGCCCTTGAGACGATTCGAGAAATTCGAGCCAAAGGGAAAGTCACTGTTGATCATGCCACCGCACTTCTCAATTACAAAAAAGCGATTTCTAGTGGACTTCTTAAAATCATGTCCAAGATGGGAATCTCGGTTATCGGAAGCTATCGTGGAGCACAGACATTTGAGGCTATTGGACTCTCGTCGGAATTCATTGAGGAATGTTTTCGTGGGACCTCATCCCCACTGGAGGGAATCGGTTTTGAAGAGATTGCTCAAGAGAGTTTATTGCGCCATCAGAGTGCCTATGCCCCTCCTGCTCAGGAGGAGGGAGAGGCTTTGGTTCTAGGGGATCCAGGCTTCTATCGCTTTCGACGCAGTGGAGAGCTTCATGCAGTGACTCCCCCTGTCATTAAAAATTTCCATACCTTTATTCGCTCTAACAAACCTGAGGATTACAAAGCTTATGTTGATGCTGTTTTAACCTCAACCCCTCATTCCTTACGCAATCTTTTGGAATTTATTCCAAAAACGACCGGTCCAATACCACTGAGCGAGGTTGAATCGATTGAGGAAATTCGTCGTCGGTTCACGACAGCAGGAATGTCCTTAGGAGCACTGAGCCCTGAGGCTCATGAGACCTTGGCTATTGCTATGAACCGGATTGGTGGAAAATCAAATTCTGGAGAGGGAGGAGAAGACCCGCTGCGTTACAAGCGTCTTGAAAATGGTGATTGGGCCAATAGTGCTATTAAACAAATTGCCACAGGACGTTTTGGGGTGAGTGCGGCTTACCTAGCCAGTGCCAAAGAAATTGAAATCAAAATGGCTCAAGGGGCCAAGCCCGGAGAAGGGGGCCAGCTTCCTGGTCAAAAAGTGAATCATTATATTGCAACCTTACGTCACTCCGTTCCTGGAGTCACACTCATCTCCCCCCCTCCCCATCACGATATCTATTCGATCGAAGATTTAGCACAGCTCATTTATGATCTCAAACAGGTGAACCCTCGTGCTCGCGTTTGTGTGAAGCTTGTTGCCGAAAGTGGGATTGGGACTGTTGCAGCTGGTGTGGCAAAGGCTCATGCCGATATTATTCTTATCAGTGGTCATGAAGGAGGAACAGGGGCCTCTCCTTTAAGTTCTATCAAACATGCAGGAGGACCATGGGAGCTGGGACTTGCAGAAGCACATCAGGTCTTGCTTCTCAACCAGCTCCGTAACCGAGTCACTTTGCGGACCGATGGAGGAATGCGTACAGGAGAAGATATTATTTATGCCACACTCCTTGGAGCTGAAGAATATAACTTCGGAACAGCAGCACTAATTGCTATGGGATGTGTTTATGTGCGCCAATGTCATTTGAATAATTGCCCCGTCGGTATTGCCACACAAGAAGAGCGCTTTCGTGGCAAGTTCAAAGGGAAGCCAGAGAATGTGGTTCATTTTTTTAATGCGGTAGCCCATGAAGTCCGTGAAATCATGGCCCGTCTTGGTTTTCGAACCATTGATGAAATGATTGGCCACACAGAAAACCTGCGTCAAAGACCTATTGAAAATCATCCTAAGGCAAACAAACTTAATTTGAGCCGTATGATTACTGATGTGGTGGCAGATGATCCGACAGCGATTCGCTATGCCACCCGTGAACGAAATGATCCTGAGCATGATCAACCCCTCGACGATATCATTCTTCAGGATGCTGAGGAGGCCTTGCGTGATGCAAAACCGGTACGGCTTTCTTACAAAATAGATAACACCAACCGCTCTCTTGCAACAAAACTCTCTGGAGAGATTGCCTATCAATACGGTGGGGAAGGCCTTCCAGAGGGAACCATAACCTTAGACTTCCAGGGAACAGCAGGGCAGAGTCTAGGCGCATTTCTTGCTTCTGGAATCTCGCTTTACCTTACTGGGGAGGCCAATGACTACGTTGGAAAATCAATGAGTGGTGGTGAAATCATCATTCGACCACGTCCTGGACATCACTTTATCGCCAAAAATAATAGTATCATCGGTAATACAGTGATGTATGGGGCAACAGGGGGAGTCCTTTTTGCCTCTGGACGCGCAGGGGAGCGCTTTTGTGTCCGTAATTCTGGTGGTGCAGCAGTTATTGAAGGGGTAGGGGATCACGGTTGTGAATATATGACCGGAGGAACGGTGGTGGTACTTGGCCCCACTGGGAAAAACTTTGCTGCTGGTATGACTGGAGGAACTGCTTACATCCTTGATTCATCCGATCATTTTTTAAAACTGCTCAATCCCCAGTTAGTTACCGCACAACGCCTTCTCCCTGAGGAGGAGACTGAGGAGCTAGAGAAGTTGATCCAAATGCATTCCCAAAAAACCGGAAGTATCCTTGCTCAAGAAATGTTAAGCAATTGGTCTCTCTATCGTGCTCAATTTTGGAAAGTGATTCCTCATATCCCTATTGCGAAGCCACTAGAACTCGAAATTAAAAAAGAAGAGGAACAGACTTCAACCATCATCACGGAGGCCATTACTGTAACCCCAGGAGCTTAACCTCTTTTGAATATGAATCGTATAGGAAGTTCATCCGTGCCTCCTTCTCAAGGGAATCCTTCCCAAAGAACCCAAGCTCCTCCACCGAACTCTGAGACTTCTCAGACAACATCGTTTTGGAAGTCCCCATTCACATGGCTTCGGAATCAATGGCCGAGTCGATTAATTTTTAGCAGCACAACCAATCTACATGCTGCTCCAACATCTGCTTCCTGGAAACAAGTAGTCGAAAAAAATCTTCAACATACAAATGGAGAACAAAGTTTTTTTTCGGCTCCTTTCTCATTTTTTAGCAACTCTCTTTCAGCTCTATTTTTTACTCCTCAAGAGCAACCCCATATCGATACAGAATCACTTATCAAGGGGCTAGGCGACGACTATCATGAAGCAACAGAAAAGGTGATTTTAGAAGCAGGTATTTTACCCCAATCAGAAGACGCAAACAAAGTTCGTGCTTTAGCAGCACAGTCACTTGAGCCCATCACTCAAAAATTAAGAGCCTCTCTTGAGCGCCACCCTAACTCTCCAAGAGAGGCTATTCAAGAGGCCTACAAAGAAACACTCTCTGCCTTCTATCAATTGGGTAATAAGGTTGAGCCTTACTATCAAAAGGAACCTCAGATTTTTCTCAAGAGCGATGGAACCTATTCGGTGGTGAGTCCAGCTTCTCCTGTGAAAAACCTCGTGCTCTCGGGAGGTGGAACCAAAGGAGAAGCTTATGTGGGATTTTTAACTGCGGTGGGAGCCTCGGGTACACTCCAGGGTTTGAAAGCTGTTGCCGGTAGTTCCGCAGGAGCGATGACGGCTACCTTTATTGCTGCTGGAATGAGTGCAAGTGAAGTAAAGAAAGCGGCGGGCAGCATGGATCTTTTAAATGCTCTGGTTGGAAAATCAAAAGACCCGATTATTTCTCAAGAGCTTAACTCGTACCTCGATCATAATTTGATAAGTGTGCATCAAATAGGTTTTGCCGGCTCCTATCTTACTGAAAAAATGAATCAATCAATTGCTGGAAGTATCAAAAGTTACCTTGATTCATTATCAAAGGAGGAATTAGAACAAAAAGTTAATGCTATCGACGGTATTAGTGATCCAGACCGTCAACTTATTAACCAACTCAAGGAAGATCTTGATTCAAATAAAACCCATATGATCACTTTTGGGGAATTAGCACTTCTTCAAAAAATGGATCCTCGTTTTAAAGAGCTTACTGTGACTGCATTTGATCTTCGTGAACAAAAGGAAATATATTTTAATACAGAGACGTGCCCTACCATGTCCATTGCGATTGCAGCTACTATTTCTGCAGCTCTTCCGCTTGCCTACCGAGCAAAAAGGGATCCTAATACAGGTGATACTTTAGTGGATGGAGGTATCGGTTCTAATGTCCCTACAGAATATTTTGCAAAAGAGCCTCAGGAGAAAACCTTGGTTTTGGGGTTTGATGATAACGGTGATTTCTACAATGTCGTCAATGGACCGCCCACAATTACCAATAAAACCATTTTTTCCAAAACAGAAGAGAGTTTAGAGGTGTTTCTCCGAGGTAATCCTCAATATCAGAAAGACCTAGAGCAAGATAAGCAAAAATTAAAAAATGCTGGTCCCAATGCTTTTTGTATTAAACATGGCGAATTAGAGACCATCAGTTTTACCGCTACTCCAGAACAAGTTGCTGAGGCTCAGCGTTTGGCTGAAATTCATACTTGGGAACAGCTATTACTGCGCCAGCATCAAGCAGTCCAGCATGACTATAATTCTCTAGATGAGGCTATGGAGGGAATGACCATTACAGATCTGAATCTATTGATAAGAGATCAAAAAGACACTGAAATCCAGAAAGCAGCTCAAAAAAAACTTAAACAAAATATTTCATACTGATCTTGAAGAGGAAGCGACCGCGCTCTTTTTTTTCCAATGTTCATGGAGGCTATAGAGCGCTAGAGGGAAGAGACAGCCGAACACAATTCCAAAACCAATGGTAAGCTGGTATCTTAAAACATTACCAACGGCGATTTGACTTGGAGGCAAGAAGCCAAGAGAGATGGTAAATAAGGAGCTCAGAACGCCAATAGTACAAACAAACCAAAGCCCCACCTTTCCACCGGGTGTGACAAAAGCTCGTTTCACATCAGGATATTTATACCTCAATCTCACAGCAGCAGCAAACATAGCAATGTATCCTAAGAGTGCTAGGAGAGAGGCGATATTGGTTAAAAGCAAGAACCCACTACTAACCGTAGGCATCAGTAAAAAGAGGGCGGTGAGTACAGAAAAAATGAGTCCTTGAAGCAGTAAAATAAAGATAGGAACCCCGTGACTGTTTTTTTTTCCCAGTTGAGGAGGAAGGCATCCATCGTGGCATGCTATGAGTAAACTTTTACTTGGCCCCAAAATCCATGAATTCAATCCTCCTAGGGCTCCTAATGTGATTAAAAAAGCTAAGAGAGGCATGAGCCCATGAAGATGAAATGCATTAAAAAAGATTTCGAAGGCTTGGAGCAAACCAGCAATAATATTAAGCTCGGATTGTGGTACAACTAAGGCAATGGCAAGGGAGGAAAAAATAAGGCTGCCAAGAATGATTAAAACAGACCAAAAAATAGCTTTTGGGTAGTTGGCTTGAGGGTTTTTGACCTCTCCTGCATGAGCAGCAGAGAGTTCAATACCGACAAGGCTATATAAAAGCACGGTCAAGAGAGCCATATTATCGATGTTTTTGACATCAGGAAGAAGAGCATGCCAACTCAAGGAAATGCTTAGTGGTTTTCCCATGATCATCCAAATAGCTCCGAGAATAATAATAAATCCCATGGGTGCTAGCGTTCCAAGAATCGCTGAGAGGCTTCCAAAAAAACTGGCCGTTTTGATCCCAAAAAAATTGAGGAATGTAATACCCCAAAATAAGAAAAAGATCACTGTGATCATGGAAGATTTATTATTCACCAGGTTGGGATCGATACAATAAAAGAGGGTAGCAGCAATGAAGGACATTATTGTTGGAAACCAAGCAATATTGCTAATCCATTGCACCCAAATAATCATAAATCCAAATTTGGGGCCAAATGCTTCTCTCACCCAAACGTACATTGCCCCTGATTCAGGCCACCCGGTTGACAATTCAGCTGAGACAAGTGCAGTAGGAACAAAAAAGAGTAATGCTGCCATGACATAGTAAAAAATCAACGAGAGACCGTATTCGGCACTCACAGGTAATATTCTCAGACTGTCGATAGCAGCGACATTCATCATTACTAAGGCAAAGAGACTTAACGTTTTTTTATTCATAGGAAATAGCACTTAACGTTGTTATAGTCCGGATATTTCATACTGAAGTGTCATAACATAATTCTAGTCCAAAACAGCAGTCATCATGCATTGTACAATGCAGTAAGAGACTTAGTATGAAATATCCGGGCTCAACATTAGCGACAAAAAATTAGTGAGAGAAGATAGAAGATAGGATCGAGCTCTTCGGCAAGAAAAACCTTTTATTTTCTGCACCCGGGACTGACTTCCTAGGAGAAGGGTATTATCCTAAAAACGTGAATGAAAATAAAAAATGTTACCCAATATCGTTGTTTTTCAACCATTCTTAAATCCAATTCCTTACGCAAACTTCCTCATTTTTATTCATGTTTTTAGGATTACTTACTCCTGAACCTTTCGTTTAGCGCAATCGATAATTTCTAACAATAATTCTCGTTCTTGAAGAGTAAGCTCGTGATTGCAAAAATCTTTTATTTCTAGCAACGATTCTAATAACACGTTCCAACCATAAACTAATTCGCCGCAAAGTGGATAATCTCTTAAAATATAAAAAAGGGGTTTTAAACATCGTCGTTCACACCACTCATCTATTAATCGCTCCAATTTTGCGAATATGGCATAGTTCTCATTCATCATAAGTTTTTGGTTGTTGAGGGTGCGTTATTGATTGTTAAGGATTCACATAGTTAGTTAATGATTAAAAAAGTGATGTTAAGTTACAAAATTTATAGTATCAGACGCTGCGCTTCCTCAATGCCTAAAAACCGATTTGAATGGGATGGAATCGTGGCGATAGGATCCTGAGATCACAGGATGCTGAGAAATAAAAAAAAATCCATCGGTGGCGTTAGCAAGGTCGAACATCATGAGTTTTTTGGCTCCAACAAGAGGAATGTTGAAAATAGCATTCCTAGACGACATTACAATGTCGTGGGTGATGGCTTGGTAGAACGCTTTCATAACGATGAAATAGAAAAACTACTTTCGTCACCTTGTATTCATTTTTAGAAATGTCAACATAATTAACGCATGTTAACAAAAAATACCGCATCTTCTGCAATTGTTTTCCTGATAATACAACCCTGGGTTATCTAGCCCACATATTTCATATCAACTACCTGCAGAGGTCGGGAAGCAAGAGTGGATGCGGCGCCCAAGCTCGAAGTCTTCCTCGGGCAGTAGGACCTCATAGAGCCGTCGTCAGACTTGATCACGTGCCTTACCCCATCAGCCTTCGCGGCCTCCTCGTCACGATCAGTATGAAATATGCGGGCTAGGTTTGATAGATCACTTCTTGCATGAAGCGATAAAAAAGGATACTATCGCAAAATCCAATTTTCTTTCATTAATTCCTATGGGCGCCCCAAAAACCTCTCCTGCACAAACACGAACAGGCTTTGCTTGTCATCAAGCTATTCTTAAAAAAACGGATCATATTGCCAATTCCATTGGTTGGTCGCGTAATGCCCTCATTGTAGCTTCACTCATGCATCTCATTCGTATGATTGAGGATAAATCTCATAACTTAATTCCTGATGTGGTCTTGCAGGCGCGTGCAGTCATCTATGGTGATAAGGTAAAGTTGAAATTTCCCTCTCTAGAAGAGGAAGGAAGCGAACAGAGTTCGTAGGTTGTTAATGATATTTCAAGCCCCAGGTCTCATGAATGGCCGTTCAAAGCTTACCACCTTTAAAATAACTAGCCCGAATATTTCATGCTGATTCTGCTGCGACTTGCGAACACCTGATGGATACTGCGCCAGCCTCGAATTACTCCTTGGGCAGTATGAAATATACAGACGTCGTCGCAATCCATCACCTTCTTGATCTGCATCAGAATTCACGGCGCCTCATGACGATTCAGTATGAAATATGCGAGCTAGTGGAGAATACGTTTAAGTATAAGATGAAGTAGAAAAAATATTTTCAATGAATCAAGGAACTAAAAATATATTACACACTGAAAATGAAATCGTTTCGTCGAATGTGTCAAAGCAACGGCGTGGTATTATCTTAGCAGGTGGCTCGGGAACGCGGCTCTATCCTGTTACTAAAGTTATTTCAAAGCAGCTGCTTCCTATTTATGACAAGCCAATGATCTATTATCCACTGAGCACCCTCATGCTTGCTGGAATACGCGATATTTTGATCATTTCAACACCGCATGATCTCCCTCATTTCGAGAAACTTCTTGGTGATGGAAGCCATTGGGGTGTTCATTTTCAATATGCTATTCAACCTTTGCCCAATGGTCTTGCAGAAGCATTTATTATTGGAAAAAAGTTTATCGGTGAAAACAGTTCTGCACTGATTCTGGGAGATAATATCTTTTATGGGCATGACTTTCACTCCCAATTAGAGAAAGCCGACAACCAGAAGGAGGGGGCCACCGTTTTTGCGTATCATGTGAAAGATCCTAAAAGATATGGGGTGGTTTCTTTTGATGCTCAGGGAAGAGCGATTGCACTTGAAGAGAAACCAATGCATCCCAAGAGTAACTATGCAGTGACTGGACTCTACTTTTATGATTCTCAGGTTACTCAGATGGTGGAACAGCTTCAGCCTTCATCTCGTGGAGAACTTGAAATCACCGATCTCAATCAACTCTATCTGGATCAACATCAGCTTCATGTTGAAATCATGGGCCGAGGTTATGCATGGCTTGATACCGGAACCCACGAGAGCTTGATGGAGGCAAGTAATTTTATTGAAACGATTGAACATCGCCAAGGGCTTAAGGTTGCCTGTCCTGAGGAAATCGCCTACCACCGTGGATTTATCAATGAGGAACAGCTTGAAAAATTAGCCGAGCCATTACTGAAAAATGACTATGGAAAATATTTGAAGCGATTGCTCCAAGAAAAAAAGGACTAAGATGAGGCTTCTTTCAACAAAGATTCCCGATTTGCTACTAATCGAGCCCAAGGTTTCGGGAGATGAGCGTGGATTTTTTTTTGAAAGTTTTAACAAAAGAGAATTTTCACAAAAAACAGGACTCCTCTTCTCCTTTGTTCAAGATAACCACAGTCGCTCTTCTCAAGGAGTCTTGAGAGGCCTGCATTATCAAGTGAAACAACCTCAAGGCAAATTAGTACGTGTTGTACGAGGAGTGATTTTTGATGTTGCTGTCGATCTACGGCCAGATTCTCCAACTTTTAAACATTGGGATGGGCTAGAACTTTCAGAAGAAAATCATTACCAGCTATGGGTGCCACCTGGCTTTGCTCATGGATTCATGGTCCTTAGCGAGAGTGCTGAGGTGCTCTACAAAACCACCGACTATTATGCTCCGGAGCATGAGAGAACAATTTTATGGAGTGACCCTACTCTTGGGATTCAGTGGCCTCAGGGGTATGAAATACAACTCTCTGAAAAAGATAAAAAAGGAATGTCGTTTTCAGAGGCTATGAAGGAGATAGTCACATAAAATGGCACATGCCCCAACAATGAGCCCTACTTATATCTCCTCCAATCGACTCTCCTGGAGTGAGCTAGTACTTCCGTGGAATATTTATCGTCATCTTGCCTCGTGTAAATCGTTGTTGTGGCAATTTACCAAACGTGAAATCGAACGACGTTATAAAGGAACATTGTTCGGTATCGCATGGTCATTCATGACACCGCTTTTAATGTTGCTCGTCTACACCCTCGTTTTCGGATATATTTTCGGCGGGTCTTATGGGCATCCCGGGGAGACAAAGACACAATTTACACTGGGTCTCTTTTGTGGGTTATTGCTCTGGGATCTTATTGCAGGATCGATAGCAGCCTCTCCAGGGCTTATAATAGGGAATGCTAATTTTGTCACAAAAGTGATTTTTCCATTAGAGATTATACCGATCGCTATGATCACTTCGACACTCGTACATACAGCGATGGGATTCATTCCGTTGCTTCTGTTGCTTCTCGTTTCCCAAGGCACCATAGGACTCTCTTCCATAAGCCTCATCTTTATTTTTGTTCCTATCCTGTTTTATTCACTTGGAATCAGTTGGATTCTTGCAGCACTCGGTGTTTTTTTACGTGATATTGGGGCACTGATTCCTCCCGCAATCACAGTTTTAATGTTTATGAGCGCACTCTTTTTTCCCATCACAGCAATTCCTGCTACGTGGCGTTGGGTTGTAATGCTCAATCCAGCAGCAGTACTTATTTCGATGGGCCGCAATGCTCTGGTTTTTCACCAGTGGCCAGATATCACCATGTATGGTCTTCAGCTTTTTTGGAGTATCATCATAGCAATTATAGGCTATGCCCTCTTTATTAGGATGAAGCCTGCTTTTGCAGATGTGCTATAAACCTAAAAACGTAAATAGAAACAAAAAATCTGACGTAGTATAGATCAGGATTCACAGCACCTCGCGTCGAACCAGTATGAAATATGCGGGCTAAACGCTCTCAAAAAGCTTTACCTTGAGCTCTGTAAGAATATAGAGGCAAAAAAGAATACTAGTGATCCAAAAACTCGGAGGTTGATTTGTGAAGCATGCTAAAAGGATTCCGCTCCAAACAGAGACGATTCCAATGAATAGAGAGAGTAAAATTGTTCTCCAGAAAGTATGACTCAGACGCGTTGCAATACCAGCAGGACCAATTAATAAAGTGAAGACTAGTAAAGTACCAACGACCTGACTTACTAGGGCAACACTGATTGCAAGGATGATCATGAATGCAGTAGAAAGAAAGGTGAGTGATAATCCTCGCGATTCTGCAAGATCGGGTTGAATACTTACAAAAAGGAGGCGACGTGAGAAAAGGGCCAAGAGCAACAAGCTCAATGTTGAAAGTAGAACGGTTTCCATCACTTGAGTATGAGAAACACCAAAGATATTTCCAAAAAGGATCGCTGTTGCCTCCCCAGCAAAACCTTGATAGAGGGAGAGGAAGAGTGTTCCTAAACCAAGCGAGATGGAGAGAACCATTCCGATAGCAAGTTCACTACGATGAAATCTGTTACCCGAAATCCCCATAGTAGCTCCTGCAAGAGAGCTCATCACTAACATCCCTTGTAGCGGGGTAAGTCCAAAGAGGATGGCTCCGGTAGCTCCTGTAAATCCAATGTGGGCGAGGGCATGGGCAGCAAAACCGACATTGCGAATAATCACAAAGTAACCAACTACAGCTCCAAGAGCAGCAGCAATGGATCCAGCAATTAGAGCATTTTGAACGAAATCGTAGGAAAGGTAGTGCATCATGGACTTGTTTATTTTTTTAAAACTTCCGGGAGCATGCGGTAATTTTAGACATGAGAACAGGTTGTTTCATCAATATTGCTTTCTGCATTAACAATGAAAACCCTCCCTTCAGCACGAAGGACATGGATATTCATTCCATAGAGAGCGCTGAGCGATTCATTCGTAATAATTTCTTGAGTGCTTCCCAAAGCCACATTCCCTTCTGCCATATACATGACACGGGTCATAGCTCCAAGTAATGGATTCACATCATGAGCAATGAAGAGAATGGTGAGTCCTGTTTCTTCTTGAATATCACGAATCCGTTGTACTAAGAGCATCTGATTTTTAGGATCAAGACTGGCAAGAGGCTCATCTAAAATAAGTAATTTAGGTTCATCGATGAGGGCTTGTGCGAGCATTACTCTTTTCTTCTCTCCTCCGGAAAGAAGTGAAAAAGGGATATCTGCATAGTCTCTTGCTTCGGAGAGCTCTAGAGCTCTCTCTACTTGATAAGAATCTTTGGAAGAGAGCCAAGGGACTCCCCATTGTTCACCATGATGGACGGCTGCTACCAGAGCGCGTGCCGAGAGTGTGGTCGTTCCAAGGAGGCTTTGAGATTGTGGCAGATACCCAATAAAGCGATTCATTTTTCCAGGGTTTTCTCCAAAGAGATCAATCGATCCCTTCTGAATCGGGCAAAGACCTAAGATAGCACGCATGAGCGTTGATTTACCTACCCCATTGGGGCCAAAAATACCGATAAATTCTCCCTCCTCAATCTCTGCAGAAAAATGATGAATAATTTCTCGGGAGCCGAAGCGTATTCCAACATTTTGAAAAGAGAGCAGTGCCATGGCAAAAGAGGTTATAGGAACAATGAAAAAAGCGAAATGTCGTTTTAGGAAAGAGGTTCCCTATTTTAATGAGCAGGAAGAGAGGACTCGATCTCTTCTAATTGCGACATCATCCAATCAACGTAACTTTTAGCACCAGGAGGTTCTGTTTCTGTAATGTTAATGACTGGGATATGATGTTGTTTAGCGATTGAAATCAGGCGCAGTGTCGAGGGATTGATCGTTTGACTATTTTGAAATAGAAGCTGAGCAGTATGATCTGTGAGGCTTTTTTCAAAGTTCACGATTTCTTGAAAACGAGGTGTTGCATCATTCATGATCGCCTGCTGGTAACCCTCGTTGAGCATTTGAAATCCGAGTGCTGAGGCCATATAGCCAAAGACAGGTTCCGTCGCCGTTACCTTCATCCCTGCTGTTATGCATTTCAATCTTTTGATTTTTTCAATCAGAGGCTGCATCGACTCAAAAAAGGCAACTTCAGCCTCTGGCCTATGGAGAATAGCAGCAAGTTTTGCAGCAAGAGCAGGCATTGTTTTTGGATCATACCAGAGATGTGGATTAGATCCCTCTTGTGCCCCTACAAGTTGAGCTACATTAATGATGACACGATTTGATTTTTTATCTGCACCTAGCAATTTTTCCATCCAGGTATCGTAGCCAAGACCGTTGTAAATTATGATCGTGGCATCAGCAACTTTTTTGGCAGTTCTAGCATTGGATTGAGATTCATGAGGATCTTGATTCGGATTGCTCATGATACTAGTCACCTCTGCGGAGGAGCCAGCAATCTGCTCTGCTACACCACCATAAAAATTTTCTGCTGCAACAATTTTAAGTGGCTGAGCATAGAGAGCCAAGGGACTAAGAAAGAAAGCAGTTAGAAGAAGAGTGTATTTAAGAATCATGGGGTAAATATTATTTTTAAATCTTCACGGTAGTAGCTTTGCACAAGCAGTCATAGACTAAGCGTGAAATATCCGGGCTAGCTGCCCGGTCTACTAAGGTGATCGGTATGAAATATTCGGGCTAGTGCCTAAAATGACGCATGCCAGTTAGGACCATTGCAATGCGATGCTCATTGGCAGCAGCGATAACTTCTGGATCACGTATCGATCCCCCCGGCTGGATAGCAGCAGTTGCTCCTGCCTCAGCGGCTGCAACAAGGCCATCAGCAAAAGGGAAAAAAGCATCACTGCAGACGACGCTTCCTTTGAGAGAGAGACCTGCTTCGGCAGCCTTCCAGACAGCGATACGTGAAGCATCAACACGGGACATTTGACCAGCTCCAATACCTAACGTTCGATCACGACCAGCATAGACGATGGCATTGCTTTTGACGTGCTTTACTACCTTCCAACCAAACTCCATTGCTTCGAGCTCATCGCGCGTGGGGGGGCGCTCCGAAACGACACGTTGCTCCATCGTTCCTACCTTATTCCAAGAATCGATATCGGCATCTTGTAAAAGAATACCACCAATCACCGATCGTAGATTACGTTCTGTAGGCGGTGCTTTCTGTAAAAGGCGCATGAGGCGAAGGTTTTTTTTCTTTTGTAATAACGAGCGTGCTTCTACATGAAATTCAGGTGCGATAATAACCTCACTGAAAATTTCTGAAATCGCATGAGCTAATTTTTCATCGATTGGTCGGTTCACGATGATAATACCTCCAAAAGGAGCAGAGCGATCGGTCGCAAAAGCTTTTTCCCACGCTGTACAAAGATCTGGGTCACTGGCGACACCACAGGGATTCGTATGTTTGAGAATCGCGATAGTTGGTTTATCAAACTCCGCAATCAAATGGGTGGCTGCCGTAATATCGAGAATATTATTAAAGGAAAGTTCTTTACCATGGAGTTTTTCAAAATAGTCAAAGAAATGCCCATAGAGTTCTGCTTCTTGATGGGGGTTCTCACCATACCGGAGGCGACATACTTGAGGGAGTTTCAAAGAAAAAGAGGTGGCTGGTACTACCTCTCCATCAAGATAAGAGCTAATAGCGTGGTCGTAGGAAGCTGTTGTTGAAAAGGCTTTCGTTGCTAATCGAGCACGTAATTCTGGGGTGGTAGAACCATTGTTGTTGGCCATCGCTTCTAAAATACGTGGGTAATCTTCGGGGTCGACTACCACGGTTACAGAAGCATGATTTTTAGCAGCGCTCCGGATCATGGAGGGCCCCCCAATATCGATTTGTTCAATAGCTTGTTCTAATGTTGTTCCTTTTTGGGCAATTGTTTCAACAAAGGGATATAAATTCACACAAACTAGATCAATCGGGAGGATACCGTGTGCTTCTGCTTCTGCACAATGAGTGGGCTGATCGCGACGATAGAGTAAGCCCCCATGAACCTTAGGATGCAGTGTTTTAACTCGACCCTCCATCATTTCAGGTAAGCCTGTAAAATCAGAAATTTCTAGGACAGCAATACCAGCGTTTTTTAATGCCTTGGCTGTACCACCTGTTGAAATCAACTCTACATGATGAGCGAGGAGACCACGTGCAAATTCAATAAGACCTGTTTTATTAGAGACCGAGAGAAGGGCGCGTTGCATAAATTTCCAATGGAAGCTTCAATTCTAGGACGATTTATTAATTAATACTAGTGTTGATCATGGAATAATTATCAATTGCAAAAAAAGCTTGCTTATTTTTCTTCTTCTGCTTGGTTTGCCATATGAAAACACTCCATTCTAAACCAAATTCCATTGTTTATTTCATTGGATTCACAGCAGCACTGGCAGGACTTCTGTTTGGACTCGATATCGGGGTCATCTCCGGCGCACTAGAATTTATTCAAAAGGATTTCAGCGTGAGTGACCACGTTCTTGAATTCATCGTGAGCTCACTTTTATGGGGGGCCGTTTTTGGGACCCTGATTTCAGGAATTCTTTCCAATCAACTTGGACGCAAAAAAACCATGCTGGTGAGCGCTCTGATTTTTATCCTTGGCTCGCTCTACTGCTCTATTAGTAGTTCTCCCAATGAGCTTATTGGAGCTCGCTTTTTTCTTGGAATTGCAGTGGGAGTTGCCTCCTTCACAGCACCACTTTATTTATCGGAAATTTCTCCACAACGTATCCGTGGTAGTATGATTTCAATGTATCAACTCATGATCACCATTGGAATCATGATGGCCTATTTTAGTAATATGTATTTTGGAACTACTGCTATGATTCATCATCAAATAGGTGGTCACTGGAGAATCATGTTAGGTGTCATAGCTCTTCCAGCTAGTCTCATGTTTTTAGGAATGTTGATTCTTCCTGAGAGTCCACGGTGGCTTTTTCTTAAAGGATTTGAAGAGAAAGGAAAAAACGTCTTTCGCAGCATGTTACTTCAAGAGGAAGAGATTGCTACTGAGGTTGCAGAAATTAAAAGAAATTTAGAACAAAAACAAAATGGATTTCATTTGCTTCTGAGTAATTCAAATTTTCGTCGTGCTATTTTTCTCGGTATTTCTCTTCAATTTATTCAACAGCTCAGTGGTATCAACGTTGTGATGTACTATGCTCCACGTATTTTTAAGATGGCTGGTTTTGCAAGCACCTCTGGTCAGATGTGGGGAACAGTTATTGTTGGCATCACTAATATGCTAGCCACCTTTATTGCCATTGCCTTTGTCGATAAATTAGGCCGTAAACCGATGATGTATTTTGGCTTTGTGGTGATGGGATTATCGATGTTGGCAGTTGGAGCTTTCTTAAATATGAACCTCGAGCAAGCCCCTGTCCTAGGCTATTATGCTATCATCGCATTGCTGCTCTTTATTATTGGATTTGCAATGAGCGCAGGTCCTATCATCTGGATTATCTGTTCTGAAATTTTTCCGTTGGGAGGACGTGATCTTGGAATTACCTTCAGCACTTCGGCAAACTGGATTTCTAATGCTATTATTGGGGGAACATTTTTAACAATGCTTGCCAAATTAGGAAACGGAAACACCTTTCTCATGTATGGTGCTATTCAAGCATTATTCATTATCTTTTTTGTGCTTTTTGTTCCAGAGACCAAAGGAATCTCATTAGAAAAAATTGAAAGCAACTTGCTTTCAGGAAAACCACTTCGAAAAATTGGGAAGTAATGCCACTCTGTTGGTGAAACTCAAGAATTTTTCTATCCCCGTGAATCCTGATGTTTCTTGTAAGCGTAGAATCCAAATACCGGAAGAATCATTAGGATCACTCCAGAGGCAAAAATAATGAAGTAATGCATGTTGCTTCCAACATCGATGTTGCTTGGGGGGATAAATCCTACAACAAGAGTGATGATACAACCTACGAGTCCTAAAAAACAGATGACTCCGGTTCCGAAGATACCACCAGGAATTTTGAAAAGATGTGCTGCCGGCATTATTTTTATTTTTAGTTTTAATGCTGCCAGAAACATAAAAACATACATGAGAATGTAGAGTTCAGTGCTCAAATCTGTTAGTAGCCAGTAGGATCCATTGACACTTGGCATCAGCCCCCATGCAGAACAGACCAAACTAACAATCATGGCTTGAGTGATTAGTAATCGAGTGGGAACACCATGACGATTTTTGAAGGTAAAAAAGGGAGGTAGATAGCCGCTCTCCGCAACCTGTAATATTCCTTTTACTGGTGAAATAATGTAACTAATCATACCTCCCAATCCTCCACAAATAATCATGAGCATAATGACCGGAATAAGAACTGTGAAATGATATGTTTTTGAAAAAAGAGTGAAGATTTGCATGACTCCATCGACTAAATTAATTTGATCGAGAGGTAAGACTAGTGCGATGCCAAGTGATCCTAGTGTCATTGTTCCTAGAATAATGAGCACTGACACGCCGAGCGCTCTGGGGAAAGATTTTTCTGGGTTTGTAACATCGTTGATATGAACAGTTGCCAGCTCTACTCCAAGAAACGAGGTCATGATTGCCGTTAATGCCGTTAAGGAAGAAAAACTTTCAGCATGATTAAAGGTAGGTAGTAAATTATGAAGGTTAAAATGAATCTGTAGAGGCCTTCCTGTAACAACCCACAGCACTGCAAAGCCAATAATGAGGCCAATAGGAATCAGGGCCCCTAGGACTGAAAAAATAGTTGCTAGTGATGCAGAGCGACGAACCCCAGCTAAGTTCATAAAGGTCATTCCCCAAAAAACAACAAGGATCACACTCACGAGATACGTTTTATTACTCGCTAATGCAGGATTAAAAAAATAGGTCGCTGTAGCAGCGATAAAGGAAAGAATGGAAGGAAACCAGACAAGTGTATTAATCCATTGAAGCCAGACAGCAATAAGACCAATTTTTGGTCCAAAGGCCATACAGGTCCAGTGATAGATTCCTCCCTGTTCCTGCGAGGAAGCAGAGAGTTGGGCTGAAACTAAAGCCACAGGGATCAAGAAAAAAAGAGCTGATAGGGCAAAGAAAAAAATTAATGTCGTTCCAAAAAGAGCTATCTGAGGGAGATTTCTAATATTATCAATCGCACTGATAATTAACAAAATAAGGGTATATTGGCTGATCTGTTTTGCTCTCATATCGCAATACCGTAGCTGTTGTGACCTCTCATATCAACAATAGCTACATTATTGGTGTTCAAAAATAGGAGTCGTTCTTTTAACCTGGATATTTCATACTCATTTACTACGGAAGCCGGGAAGTGAGATGGATGCTGCGTCAGCTTCGAATTGCTCCTCGGGCAGTATGAAACATACAGCCGTCGTTGCAATCCATCACCTTCGTTGACTCGCTCGCTCCCGCTCGTCTCGCCCTTTCAGGGCAGTCTCCACCGTGGTCTCCCGACCGCCGGTGGTTTCTGCATCAGGATTCGCAGCGCCTTGCAAGGAACCAGTATGAAATATGCGGGTTAAGACTTTTCTTTTAAAACTAAATTTATGGATTTTTATCAAACAGAGACGATTGACCTTAAGAGTGACGATTATTTTATGCAGCAAGCATTGCGCCAGGCCCTACATGCATATGAAAAGGAGGAGGTCCCCGTAGGAGCTGTCATAGTCTATTGCGATCGCATCATTGCCCGTGCTCACAATCAAGTAGAGGCGTTGAAAGATGCCACAGCACATGCAGAAATCTTAGCAATTACTCAAGCTGCATCGGTCATTGGGGACTGGCGATTAAATGAGTGTGATCTCTATGTCACTAAAGAGCCATGCCCCATGTGTGCAGGAGCCTCCGTAAATGCACGTGTGAGGCGGGTGATTTTTGGCTGTGGTGATTCTCGTGGAGGTGCAGCTGGAGGGCTTCTTAATATTCTTCAAATGCCAACCCTCAATCATAAATGCGATATTAAAAGTGGAGTACGAGAGGAGGAGTGCGCTCGCCTCCTCAAAAAATTCTTCAATGAAAAACGAAATAGCTTGGATCTAAATGCAGCAACCACTGCACGATTAGAATGAAATATGCGGGTTAACCCGGATATTTCACACTAATCTACTGCGGAGGCCGGGAAGCAAGGGTGGATGCTGCGTTAGACTCACATTTTGATTTGGACAGTATGTACACATACAGCCCGGCATCAAAATGCTCTTCTGCCTTACCCCATCAGCCTTCGCGGTCTCCTCGTCACGATTAGAATGAAATATCCGGGTTACGACTGAATAATATTACTACGTCCAAGAGTGATAATCTTAGGGTGATGTGTAGAAGCAGCCTCTATCCATGCAAAGGACATGATGGTAAGAAGATCTCCAATTTTTCCAAGCAAGGCGGTAGCTCCATTAAGTTCAATAACTCCAGACCCTACTTTTCCATAAATGACATAGGTTTCAAAACGCTCTCCATTAGCCATATTGCCAACTAGGATTTTCTCATAAGGAAGGAGTCCTACACGTTCTGCGAGGTCTGCAGCAATAGTTAAGCTTCCTTCGTAATCAAGCGAAGCACCAGTGACTGTGGCTCGGTGAATTTTAGATTTAAGCAGGCAGAGGGTCATAGAAATGGAACAAGTTGAAGATGGACGAGGCTATCTCTCTTGGCTAATTTTTCCAACATGAATATTCTTCTCATCGGCTCCGGCGGCCGAGAACATGCCCTCGCCTGGAAATTAAAACAGAGTCCTCGGCTCACACGTCTCTTTACTGCTCCTGGAAATTCGGGCACAGCGGCCCTCGGAGTGAATATTCCGATTGCAGCTTCCGATTGCGCAGGGTTACTCGCCTTTGCGAAAGAGAAAAAAATCGATCTCACCATTGTCGGTCCAGACGATCCATTGGCACTCGGTATTGTTGATCTTTTTAAAGAAGCAGGACTTCGTGTTTTTGGCCCTACGGCCTCCGGAGCACGTTTAGAATCTTCCAAATCGTTTGCTAAGGATTTCATGCAACGCCATGGAATTCCCACAGCCGATTCAAAAACATTCACCGATGCTGCTTCTGCTTACGAGTATGTTCGAAGTGCCTCTTATCCAATCGTTGTGAAAGCCGATGGACTCGCTCTTGGAAAAGGGGTCGTGATTGCTCAGAATTTAAAAGAGGCATGTGAAGCAGTGCGGCAATCGATGGAGGAGAAAATTTTTGGAGCTGCTGGAGCAACCATTGTCATTGAGGAATTCCTCACGGGAGTAGAATGTTCTCTGCACGCACTCATAGATGGGAAAGAGGCCCTTCTTTTTCCTGATGCACGCGATCACAAGCGGGCGCTTGAGGGAGACCAAGGACTCAACACCGGAGGCATGGGAACCATCTCCCCTTCCGGAGTGTGTCCCCAAAGCATTCTGGAAGAACTTCAACGTATCCTCTTAAAACCTTTTTTACGTGGGCTTGAAACCGATGGTCTTGGTTTTCAAGGGATGCTTTTCCCTGGGGTGATGATCACTCCTCAAGGCCCCAAAGTGCTAGAATTTAACTGTCGCTTTGGAGATCCCGAGACTCAAGTCCTCATGCGACGTCTTAAGAGCGATCTACTCGATCTTATAGAGGCGACACTCGATGGAACGCTTGCCACGCACAAGCCTCTCTGGGATTCACGCCCTGCCGTTTGTATTGTCGTAGCCTCGGGTGGGTATCCTGGAACCATTGAGAAAGGAAAGGTGATTAACGGAATGGAAGCGGCTTTGGCCTCTGACCCAGAAGTGGTGCTCTTTCATGCAGGAGCCAAAGAGGAAGATGGTACTCTTTACACTGCTGGAGGACGTGTCCTAGGAGTGACTGCGCTGGGAGAAACACTCGAAGAGGCTCGTAGAAAGGCGTATGCCGCTACCGATTTGATTAACTTTGAAGGAAAGCAATATCGACGGGACATTGGAGGAGCTTCTTTTAACCCAGGTATTTCATCTTGATCACCTGCATAAGCTGGAAAGTCAGATGGATGCTGCGTTGATCTCGAAGTCTTCCTCGGGCAGTATGTACTCATACAGCCGTCGTCAGACTTCATCGCTCGCCTTGCCCCATCAGCTTTCGCGGCCTCCTCGTCACGATCAGTATGAAATATCCGGGTTAGCCCAAATATTTCATTCTGATCTACTACGGAGACCGGGAAGTCAGATGGATGCTGCGTTGATCTCGAAGTCTTCCTCGGGCAGTATGTACTCATACAGCCGTCGTCAGACTTCATCGCTCGCCTTGCCCCATCAGCCTTCGCTGCCTCCTCGTCACGATCAGTATGAAATATCCGGGCTAGCAGGAAATAGAAAAAAATTTTTAATTTTTTTTGAACATTTCTTTATTTTTAGTGTCGATTCAATAAAATCCTTTTTTTCCAACTTCATTTAAAATTCCAGTCTATGAATCATTCTGTTCAAGAACTTGATCGTCGGGTCCAAGAAACAGGCTCTTGGGTGCCTCCACTCACAAAAGAAATCAGTCGCGTTGTCATCGGTCAGCAAGGGCTCGTTCAAGGATTGCTGATCGGCTTGCTGAGTAATGGGCATGTGTTACTAGAAGGTGTTCCAGGCCTTGCTAAGACATTAACGGTCAAAACCCTCTCCTCCTGTATTGATGCCTCCTTTCAACGTTTGCAATTCACTCCAGACCTTCTTCCAGCTGATCTTGTTGGGACGCTTATCTACAATCCTAAAGAGAGTGTTTTTACGACACGCAAAGGCCCTCTATTTGCCAATCTGATCTTGGCCGATGAAATCAACCGGGCTCCAGCCAAGGTGCAAAGCGCTTTGCTAGAAGCCATGCAAGAGAGGCATGTGACCATTAGTGATGAGACTTTCCCTCTCCCTGATCCCTTCCTTGTCTTGGCCACACAAAATCCTTTAGAGCAAGAGGGGACCTATCCATTGCCAGAGGCTCAATTAGACCGCTTCATGCTCAAGATTGTGGTTGGGTATCCTACGCGTAAAGAGGAGCGACAGATTTTAGATGCCATGGCAACCTCCTCTCCACGACTCCATGTGGAGCGCCTCGTTTCTAAAGAGCAAATTCTTCGAGCTAGGGATGTGGTCAATGAGATCTATGTGGATGAAAAGGTGAAAGATTACATCGTGGATCTTGTTTGGGCCACACGAGAGCCAGCGGTCTACAAGCTAAAACTCGATGGGTTGATTCGTTATGGAGCCTCCCCGCGTGCTACCATCTTTCTTACGCTTGCAGCCAAGGCCCACGCTTTTCTCCATGGTCGTGGTTATGTCACTCCTCATGATGTGAAATCTGTGGGTCTTGATGTCTTGCGCCATCGTGTTGCCGTAAGCTACGAAGCAGAGGCAGATTCGATCACCTCAGAGGAGGTTATTGGGAGAATTTTTGAGGGGCTCCCTGTTCCTTAGCCACGGGGAAGCACGATTCTTCTTGCTTCCTCTTTTTTAAGGAAAAATAAATTTCAATCTTCTCATGATCATTTTTTATTAGTGTGATGAAAGACTCCCAAGAAATGACGCGTAAAATCCGTCGACTAGAGCTTCGAACCAAGCGCTTGGTAGAATCTTCCTTTGCAGGCCAATATCAAAGTGTCTTCAAAGGACAGGGTATGAATTTTGAAGAGGTGCGCCCGTACGCTGCAGGAGATGAAATTCGCTCGATTGACTGGAATGTGAGTGCACGTACTGGGGACCTCCATATCAAAAAATTCAAAGAAGAGCGGGAAGTAACGGTCATGATTCTTTTGGATGTGAGTGCTTCAGGAAACTTTGGAAGTGTGGAGCAAAGTAAACGAGAAGTGGCTGCGGAAGTAGCAGCAGTGCTTGCTTTGAGCGCTCTTTACAACAATGACAAAGTAGGATTACTTCTTTTTTCCGATCAGATTGAACTCTTCTTGCCTCCTAAAAAAGGACGCATGCATCATTTAAGGCTTCTGCGTGAAATGTTTTATTTTCAGCCTCAGGGATGTAAGACCAATATTCATGGGGCATTGGATTATCTCAATAGAGTGATGCATCGCAAAGCCATTGTCTTTGTCATTTCAGATTTTTTAGATGAGCACGATTTTTCTCGGCCCTTGAACGTGACTTCAAAACGCCACGATCTTATTGCTCTTCCCATGATTGATCCCGTAGAGGAGAGGCTTCCTGATGTGGGGGTGATTACCTTAGAGGACCCTGAAACAGGAGCTCAAATCGAAGTCAACACTGCTTCAAAAAAAGTTCGTGAAGCATATCAAGAGGAAGCAAGGAGTCATGCCTCCAAGCTCCTGCATCTCTTTGGAGCACGCCGTATTGATATGGTTCCTTTGCGAACAAACGAGGATTACCTGCCTACACTACGATCATTTTTTGCATCACGCGAACGCCGTAAAACAAGATGAACATTCCTCTCCTAGCAGTCATCGCTCCTACAAATTCTCAGATCCCTCCTCCCTCATTAGGAAGTATGCCATCACTCACTTCCTTGCCGCAGGCGCTCCAGGGAGCATCGATTCCGCAAGTGCCTCAGGTCGCTCCAGCCCCACTTCATGATATCGTCGGCCCTTTTTCTTTTTTTGCCTACACTCCGATGCAGGTAATTTTTACCCTTGTTGTATTTATTCTGTTTCTATTTCTCCTTTTTTTTGGAATTCGAAAATTACGTCAAAAAGCACCTCTAACTCCGCGTGAGGCCTGTTTGCAAAGCCTTCTTAAAATAAAAGAAAACCTCATGGAAGGGAGTGATGATAGCTTTGGAATCTTTGTTTCTGGACTGCTGCGCGGCTATCTGGGGACGGCTTTTGGGTTAGCTGCTCCACGCCAAACAACAGAGGAATTCCTCCTGTCGCTACGTGACCACAATCGCTTTACTCCTATGGAAAGAGAGTCGTTAGAGGCGTTTTTGGTACGCTCTGATTTTTTAAAATTCGCTCATGGAGAAGCCAGCGAAAGCGACCGGCTCTCCCTCATTGAAGCGGCCGAGGAGTTTGTTCGAGGAGAGATCGTAGAACAGGCTCCAAAAACCGAAGAGGAGGTCGTATCATGACCTCTTTTCTGCACCACTTTTTTAATACTCACTGGGGTGAATTCTCCTTTGCTCATCCATGGGTTCTATTCGGATTACTGGTGCTACCGCTTTTTGCATGGCTGAAAGGCCGTTTTGGAGGAACTCCAGGGGTGCTCTTTTCCTCAATACAACCGCTCCTAAATTTAGGTAAGGAGCGGCGAGCCCGTGCTGGAGGTTTTCTTGCCACTTTTTTTTATCTTGCTATGGGGCTTTTTATTGTGGCTCTAGCACGTCCTCAATTAGGTCAAACTACTCAACATGTCAAAGCAAGTGGGATTGACATTATGCTGGTATTGGATGTTTCTGGCTCGATGTCCACCGAGGATTATACTATTGGAAATCAGCGTGCGAGCCGTCTTGAAGCAGTAAAACGGGTGACAGAACAATTTATTGAAGCACGACCCAATGATCGTATTGGAATCATTGCCTTTGCAGGACGTCCCTATCTCGTGAGTCCAATCACGCTGGATCACGAATGGCTCATTGATAACCTGGATCGTGTTCAGCTCGGCCTCGTGGAGGATGGAACTGCTATCGGCTCGGCATTGGCATCTGCTGCTGCACGCCTCAAAAATAGAAATGCTAAAACCAAGCTCATTCTCCTCCTTACCGATGGAGCCAACAATGCTGGAAAAATCATGCCCTTGACTGCAGCAGAGGCAGCCAAAGCCGTTGGTATTCGCATCTATACTATTGGAGCTGGCAGTTCAGGACCAGTTTCTGTTCCCGTTCAGGATCGTTTTGGAAGGACATTCTATCAAACGGTCATTTTTGATTTTGATGAAAAACTATTGGCAGAGATTGCAAAAATTGGAGATGGAAAATACTTCCGAGCTGCTGATTCTGCCTCGTTAGACAAAACCTTCCAAGAAATTGATCGGTTAGAAAAAACCAAAATCGAAATTGAAAAAAATGTGAATCATCGGGATTTTTTCTTGTGGTTGATTGCTTTAGGTTCCCTCTTACTCGTGATCGAAACGTTACTCTCCCAAACACTCTGGAGAAAAATCCCCTAATTTCTAAACACGATGCCATCTGATTCTACGCTCCATTTTCAATATCCTTTGTGGTTGTGGTCTCTTCTTTTTTTAGTGCCCTTAGCGATGCTGTTTTTCTATGCACAGAGAAAGAGAGGAGAGCTTATTTCCAAAATAGTCGCAGTGAGGTTACGCTCCTCCCTTGTAGGTCGTGTGAGCATGACTAAACGAGTAGTACGGTCTCTACTACTTCTCCTTGCCATAGGCTTCTTACTGATTGCACTTGCAAAACCGCGTCTCGGTTATGAGGAACATGCTACGCCGAGCCACGGTCGGGATATTATGCTCGCCATTGATACATCACGGAGCATGTTAGCTACCGATGTCGCTCCTACTCGACTTGCTCGGGCAAAGCTTCTTGCACAAGATGTCCTAGAGTTGCTTCCTGGGGATCGTATCGGACTCATTGCCTTTGCTGGAAAGCCTTTTTTACAGGCTCCCATGACACTCGATCATGGTGCCGTTCGTGATGCCCTCAATGAATTAGATACGAATATTATTCCTAAAGGGGGTACTAATATTTCTGAAACGATTCGTCTTACCATCACTGCGCTTGGGAAAGGGGAGGGTTCAGAACGTGCCCTCATCCTGATGACCGACGGAGAGGATCTTGCGGGAGATTCGATGGAAGCTGCACAAGAAGCAAAAGAAGCAGGTATTAAAATTTTTACTATTGGGATCGGCTCTCCTGACGGTTCTTTAATTCCCATTTCTAACGAGCATTATCAGAATGATTTTGTCCGTGACGAACATGGAAAACCGGTCCTTTCAAAACTTGATGTGAAGCGGTTACAAGAGATTGCCTCCCTAACAGGTGGGTTTTATGAGCCCTTCGGAAGTGATGCAGCACGAAGCATTGTTCAAAAAGGAATTCTTCCTCTCTCAGGAATTAATGGAAAAGTACAGATCACCCGGCGTCCGATTGAACGTTATGAGTGGCCTTTGAGCATGGCCATTGCTCTGCTCACGCTCTGGTGGCTTCTTGATGAGAGACGGCGCCTTCCACGTGGTGTTGCGATTCTAGTTTTATTTTTATTTCCTGCATTAGGAAAAACAACACCTGGATTAAATGACTATAACCAAGGTAACTACGGAGCAGCACTCACCACTTTTGAGCAGCAACTCAAGCATGGTAACGCCTCGGATGAGGCCCGTTTTGATGCCGGTGCTGCTGCCTACAAAGAAGGGAATTATAAAAAAGCGATCGATTATTTTACAGGAGCAATGACCTCCTCTTCTTCAAAAATTCAACAAGCTGCTACCTACAACCTAGCAAACTCCCTTGTGAGAGAGGGGGAAGGGATCAGTGACGGAGCTCAAAAACTTTCAGATTGGAAGAGCGCACTCGAACACTATGACACTGTGCTCAAAGCAGACCCTAAAAACAAACAGGCTCAAGAAAATCAAGCGATTGTTAAAAAGATGA
Organism: Verrucomicrobiota bacterium; assembly: GCA_008932965.1. GTDB lineage: Bacteria > Verrucomicrobiota > Verrucomicrobiia > Chthoniobacterales > UBA6821 > CAIWMF01. Next base: position 22,480 of record WBXG01000004.1, on the reverse strand, counting down.
TTGATGATTTTAACAAACAAGAAGAAGAAAAGAAAAAAAATCCTCAGAAGGATCAAAATCAACAACAGAACCCCCAAAACAATCAAAATCAACAGCAAAATCCAAGCAACAATGGGCAAGGGAACAATGCTCAAAACCAGCAGCAAAAAAATCAAGACCAACAAAAATCAGATGCTCAGCAGAATAGTAATTCTTCCCAGGATCCTTCAAACAAGGGAGATCAAGATCAATCCTCCTCTCAAGATCCAAAAAAAGAGTCCCCTTCGCCAGACCCCAAAAATTCCAATGGGGTCCCTCCTAATAGGAATTCCAATCCTGAGGCCTCCCCTTCTCCCTCTCCTAGTGATGCTAAAAATGAGGCCTCTACTCCTGATTCGCAAAAAGAAAAAAAATCATCGCCTCCCCCCGCTCAAGAGCAGCAACCTCAATCAGGTGAACAAGAATCTCCAACACCTCCTCAGCAACAGTCTTCTAACCAGCAATCTCAAAACAAGAATCAGAATCCGTCTGCTCCTAGTCCAGGTTCTGGAAATCTCAATAATGCTGCCTCGGAAAATGAGAAAGCTGCACCATCACCTCAAGAGAAAAAGCAAGGGGCTCTCTCTGGAGGAGAACAAAAAGCCGCTGCCGCAGTCCCTTCGCAAGATGGTGAGGGGGGAATGATGTCTCGAGCTCAAGCAGAAGCGGTTCTTCAATCGATGAAGGATGAAGAGCAGCAGGTGCAATTTCAACACCGCAAAGAAACAGAAGAAACGATGAAGGATTGGTAAAAGGGGATGAGTGGAAATTACAAAGCATATTTACCTAATCTGTGATGAGTAATGAGTAATGAGTAATGAGTAATGAGTGATGAGTGATGAGTAAAGTTTGTGAATTCTTTTAAAGTATAATAATCATAACATTTCCATTTATAAAAAATAGTATTCGAACGATGTGCCTTTTACCCATGACCCGTTACTCATTGCTCTTTACTAGGCTGCGTCAGCCCTTCCTTCCCCTTTTTCTTGGATTCCTCTTGTTCTTTATCAGTTCTCTCTTCGCTGCTTCGGAGGTTCAAGTTTCAGCAGAATTATCCCGTCATCGTGCTGCTGCTGGTGAGATGGTTCAGATGGACCTAAAAGTCACAGGGGCTCAAGAGGCAGATGTCCCCCATAAAATCGCTGTAGATGGTCTTCAAATCAACCTTGCAGGTCAATCCAAGCAAGTGCAAATAGTCAACTTTGCAGTGAGCTCTTCTTCACTTTACTCGTACATTATTATACCGCTTCGCTCTGGAACATTTACGATTCCATCGATTCAAGTACGTGCCGATGGAAAATATTTTCGGACATCACCTCAGCAGCTCACCATTGAGGGATCTTCAACTACCTCGAACAACAGCATTCAAACCCCCTTATCACCGGGTGCTGCCGCGACTCTTCCTCCTGTTCGGACAACACCTAACACAAAGCCCTCATCCAATAACCAAATTGCCTTTAGTGAACTTATTGTTCCCAAAAAGAGGCTCTATGTCGGAGAGGTAGTTCCAGCGGAAATTCGCTTTTATGTCGATGCCCATTACAATGCTTCTCCACGTCATGGTATCGATTTTAGTAATGAAGGCCTTTTAGTAGAACGCCTCAGTGACCCCCTCTCTAGCACCGAAGAACGGAACGGAATTCTCTACAATGTTGCTACTTTCCATACATTCATTTCTGCTGTAAAGCCAGGTCCTATCAATGTAGGTCCTGCAAAGCTCGATCTTGCTATTGATCTTCCTGCATCAACTCCTGCTGACGTTCCCGATATTGTGGCTCAATTAATGGGGCATGCTGGAATGATGCAACAGCACTCCTTAACATTAAAATCGAATACAATTTCCTTGGAGGCAATATCGCTTCCAAGTGAAGGTCGTCCTGATCATTTTTCGGGAGCTATAGGAGAATTCCATATCGATGCCATGGCATTACCTAAAAAATATACTCTCGGAGATCCAGTAACCCTGGCTATCACCATCGACGGAGATGGAAATGTAAAAGCTATTAGCATGCCAGAGCTCACTGATACCAATGGTTGGAAAATATATCCTCCGACAGATCGAGTTGATGCTCCCGATCCAGGCTCCCTCCATGGAGTCAAAACCTTTGAAATATCAATGATTGCTCAGGAGCCAAAAACATCGACTCCCGGTTCGCTATTTTCCTATTTTAATCCCACTAGTGGAAAATATGTAACGCTGAGCACAAAGCCACAACCACTCAAAGTCATTCCATCTGCAGTTGCTGCAGCTACTCCTTCATCGGCAATGAATGCTGTTGCCCCAGTTTCATCACCACCAGTTATCCCTCCTGCACCACAGACTTTAATGGTGAAGGATTACTCGCCACGATCATGGCAGCCTCTTCTGCAGCGTAAAGAATACCTCCTAGCCACAGGAGCTCTTTTCTTGGCCCTGCTTGTATGGAGCGCTTATCTCGGCTTTCAGAGGTATCAAAAAAGAGAATCATTAGTGCTACAACAACACCTCAAAAAAATGTGGTCTGAACTTCAAGACCATCAGCTTGCTCCCGATCTCTTTTATAAAACAGCAGTCCTCTATGCGGAGGAATTATTAAAAAAAGATCCCTCTCGATTTTCTGAGTTAGAGGAAATCTTTAAGCGTCGTGATGAAATGAATTATGGGGCACGTGAAACTGTACTGCGTCCTCAAGAGCGGCAGAAAATAGTACAGATCTTGAATGTTTTTCAACATGGTCATCACTCATGAAATGGTCTCTCTTTTTTTTAATAGCTTTATTTGGCTACGGAATCACTCCACTCCGTGCTGCTGATGCATCGAACCCTCCCTCCACATCGGGACCACAGATCATCAATTCTCCAGAGCACTTCTACAACGATGGTTTAGAAGCAGAAGCACGAGGAGATCTTGCTGATGCCTCCTTAGCCTTACGCCGTGCACTCGTCCTCAACCCTCATTTTTCTCAGGCTAGAGAAAAATTAAATGAACTACTTGGAAAAATGGGAATTCCAATTCAAGCAACCTGGAGAACAAAACTCGTGTCCCTCTGCTCTCCCGATTTTCTTGTGATCATCGGCTCCCTCCTCGCATGGAGTGCTTCTTTCCTAGTAGTCTGGATTTTTTTTACACGCTATCTTGGAGCACAAGAATCCTCTAAGAAGAGGTCCTATTTTCTCTTGCTTTCTCTCTCCTTCATTTTTTTATTAGGAAGTGCTCTGGCTTTCTTAGGAACAACACTCGATCCTCGAACAAGGGCTGCCAAGATCGTGATAGTGCTTCCCAAATACGATTTCAAAACAAGTCCAGAGCATCGTGAGGAGAGGCCAGCAACAACACCGCTTCGTTCCAATCCAGTCGAAAATGGACCGATTCTTGCTTCCATTCCCACAGGCTCCCTCCTTCTCTTGCAATCACGTCATGGAGTCTGGTCCTACGTCAAGATGGAATCTGGCCAGAAAGGCTGGATTGCTACCTCGGCACTCCAGCCATTGGTTCCTGAAACAAAGTGAATGAGTGAATTCACCGTGGTGGCCAGGCCAATCCCCAATTCTCATGCTCGAGCGTTAGGTTCGGATTGTAGGCAGGATCGTGATCTAAGAGCCACCCCCAGCGAGTACGCATCGTCTCTATTTCTGAACGAAATCGTTTTTTCTTGGCCGGAGTAGTATCACTCTTGCGACTTTGGGATTCATGATGGAGGAGTCTTGCAAAGGGAGTCCAAACATTGAAATAGCCAGCCATATGAAGCTTTAAACAAAAATCGACATCGTTAAAAGCGACAGGAAGATCCCTCTCGTCCATTCCTCCAACCTCTTCATACAATTTTTTACGCACCGCAAGGCAGGCCCCTGTGACAGCCGAAAAATTTTGAACAACCTTCATTCGATTTCCGCCGATAGCTTCATCTCCTTTAAAATATTTTCCCACATGTCCTGCTACCCCATTTACTTTCATCGGTCCTGCAATACCTAGGACAACCCCTGCATGTTGAATACGACCATCAGGATAGAGTAACAGGGCCCCCACAGCTCCGATTTCAGGTCTGATTGCATGGGAGACCATTTCGTGAAGCCATGAGGAATGCGTTACTTCAATATCATTGTTGAGGAGTAATAAAATATCGCCACGTGCTTCTCGGACAGCACGATTATTGATGGAAGAATAATTGAAAGGCCCAGGTGTTTTGATAATACGAATATTCTTCTTGGCCTCTTGCTTGCGGTAGTAGGCTAAAAGAGCTCCATCTTGAGAGTCGTTATCAGCAATGAGAATTTCATAACAAGGGTAGTCGGTTTTTGCTTCAATACTCTCTAAACACGATTGCAAAAGTTTTATTTGATCACGATTAGGAATAATAATTGAGACAAGGGGAGGAGGAGAGGGTAAGGCGTACTTCACCTGCCAATGACCACCGAGGTGCACATGCTTCATCTCAAGAAACGCTCTTTCTTGGCGCCTTAAGTGATTTTCTAACACACGCCTGCTTGCAGCAGTAACGTGTGGCTTGGCTTTGATCGAACGAGCTGTGGAGCGAGACGAGATACGCCAATGATAGAGGACTTTTGAAATATGAACGATTTGTGGAGGTGCAAGTTGTTCTGTGGCTCGAAGTAAAAGATCCCAATCTTGGGCTCCTTCAACACGACTATCGAGGCCTCCTAACTCGATGACTAAAGAACGACGTAGCACACTTAAGTGGCAACAGTAGTTCAGGCTTGTTAAGAGATCGGGATTCCAATCGGGTTTAAAAAATGGATCGCAGCGACGTCCCCGAGTATCAATTTTATCCTCATCCGTGTAGAGAAAGCTGGCGTCAGGCTGTTTAATAAGTGCCATCACAACCTCGGCAAGAGCCGTGGGAGCAAGGAGATCGTCATGATCTAAAAAAGCCACAAATGCACCTGAAGCTAGGGCAAGAGCATCATTAGTCGTGGAAGCGATTCCTTCTTGCTCCTTATGCAATGAGAGCTTCACACGGGGATCTTGTGTCGAAAGTTCCGTGAGATACTCAATAAGAGAGCGGTCGCTCGAGCCATCATCAACAATACAAAGCTCCCAATAAGGCCATCCCTGCTGCTTCACAGAATGGATTGCTTCCTTTAAAAAACGGAGTGGAGGATTACAAACGGGAAGAAGAAGAGAAACCGTCGGTATTGATGCCGGATCAAGGGTCGCTAAAGTGCCGAGGAGTTCTTGTTTCCTTGCATCCTCGCGAGGCCCATAAGAAGCGATCCAGCGACGATAGGAACGATTTTTAAAATGATCGCGTAGCTTTCGTTGTAGAGGATAGAAAAAAAAATAAAAAAGGAATTTCACTCGGGGTGTTTCTTGAAAAGCAGACATGATTGCGCACAGGTTCCCAAATGTAAATTTGCTTTTGAAAAGGTAACAAAACAAAGAAAACTACTCCCTTATTTGAGATTCTTGTCTTTTTCTGATCTCTTGCTAGCATCGCAGCTATTCATGAGTTCACCAGATCCATCACCCAAGTACCGTCGCATTGTCCTTAAAATCAGTGGTGAGGCGCTTCGTGAACCTGGCAGCCACGATACCATTTCACCTCCAATTGTACAGCGCATGGCGCAGGAAATTGGACTCATTCGCAACATGGGTGTTCAAATTGCCGTTGTTGTAGGAGGCGGAAATATCTGGCGCGGGCTTGCCGCAAGTCATCGTGGGATGAACCGGGCGACGGCTGATTATATGGGAATGCTGGCTACAGTGATCAATGGTATGGCTCTCATGAGCGCTCTAGAAGAACTCGGATTTTCTACACGCGTGCAAACTGCATTGCATATCAACCATGTTGCAGAACCCTTTATTTTACGCCGAGCCATGCGTCACCTTGATAATGGTCATATCGTTATCTTTGTGGCAGGAACAGGAAACCCTTTCTTTTCAACCGACACAACGGCTGCTCTGCGTGCCAATGAAATAGGAGCTGAGATTATTCTCAAAGCAACAAAGGTAGATGGCATCTATGATTCCGATCCTTTAAAAAATCCTGATGCCAAAAAATTTGACCATATTACCTTCATCGATGCTCTCAAGAGCCGGTTAAATATTATGGATTCTACTGCCTTTAGTCTCTGCATGGATAATTCCATGCCTATCGTCGTATTTAACATGTCAGAACCCAACAACATCATGCGTGTCGTTTGTGGAGAACAGATCGGAACGCTAGTAAGCAACAACAAATAAAAAGTATGAGCGCCAAAGAAATTTTATCAAAAGCAGAATTGGAAATGGAAAAAATGTTTGAATTCATGATGCATGAATTTACAGCGATCCGCACTGGAAAAGCCTCTCCTATGCTTGTGGAGTCGATCGATGTTCACACCTATGGTAGCAGTATGAAGCTCAAACAACTTGCCCTCATCACAAGCCCTGAGTCTCGATTACTAGTCATTCAGCCCTTTGATGCAGGCACCCTCAAAGATATTGAAAAAGCGATCCTCGAAAGCAAGGTCGGCATTACCCCCCTCATCGATGGCAAGGTCATTCGACTTCGCATCCCTGAACTGAGCGAAGAGCGCCGCAAAGATCTTGTTCGTACTATTGGAAAACTTGCTGAAGAGGCTCGGGTCAAGATGAGATCGAGCCGCCGTGATGCTATTGAAACTGCTAAGAAACTGGAGAAAGCGAGCACCATGACCGAAGATGAACTTGATCGATTTGAAAAAGAGATCCAAAAAATCACCGATAAATATGTTGCCGATATTGAATTGCATGTGAAGCACAAGGAAGCAGAGCTCATGAAGATCTAGCGCTTCAGGCAACGTGGACTAACTGTATGAATTTTATCAAAAGCGGGCACCCTTCCTTTTTCGTAGGAGCTGCCTGCTGGTCTCTCCTGGTAGCAACCTCCCTTTTTTGGGGCATGGGTGGAATCTCCCTTGCTCAAGAAAAGGACCCATCACGATCCAAGGAAACAGCGGGATTCGTGACAAAGAGTGCCCCTTCGACCCCTACTTTAGGATCATCCCATCATATCGTCTCTCTTGCTCCTGATGTTCATTGGAAAAAAGGAAACAATATCGACCATCTTGCATCCTTAAGGGGGAAGCCGGTACTCATTCTCTTTACCGATACCCTGCTCAATCATGCATTTTGTCACCAACTTAAAGAACTGCAAAGTCACTACGAACGCTTGGCAGCACATGGATTGATCTGTGCTGTCGCTTTCACTCAAGAGGTCGGTCCTGTACCTTCTAATATTCCTTTCATCACCCTCTTAAATGGTGAGGGTTCAGCGAGAGCTTATGGTGTCTCGCAAAACTTTGGAATAGCCCTCCTAGGAGCTGATGGAAACCTCGACTGCCTAAGCACCCATCCTCTCTCTGGACAACGCATTGAGGATTTAATGAATGCCTCGTACACGGTACAAGAAATCATGCGCAAGCCATGAGGCTAATGTCACATCATAAAACGCCCCTTCTCTGGGGGATCGATTTAGGTGGAACCAAAATAGAGGGAGTGATTATTGATGCGTCTCAACCCAATAAAGCCATTCATCGTCTGCGCGTCCCGACAGAATCTCTACAAGGCCCGAGGCATATTATTGGGCAGTTGCAGCTTCTTGTCGCACAGCTAGAACACGCTTCTGGAAGACGACGACCCGATAAAATCGGCATCGGTGTCCCCGGGGTGATGGATCCCTCTACACGAATCTTTAGAGATTCTAATATTGTGTCTCTCAATGGACGTTTCTTTCAAGAGGAGCTCTCAGCAGCACTTGAGTGTGAAACAGTGCTCGCTAATGATGCCAACTGTTTTGTCCTTGCAGAGGCTGTTTGGGGCGCAGCTCGTAGCCATCGTGTGGTGATTGGATTGATTCTAGGAACTGGCGTGGGCGGAGGTATTGTGATCAATGGTCACTTGATTCCAGGACTTCATGGTATCGCGGGAGAATGGGGAAATAACGCCTTGTGCAGCGAGGGAGGAGCTTGTTATGAAACCAAAAAGGGATGTAATGAAAGGATCCTTTCTGGTCCTGCTTTAGAACAATTTTATAAAAACATTACAGGAGAAAAAGTCGCCCTGCCTGAAATTGTGAGCCGTGCCACTGCTGGCGAAGAAGCTGCGCTACAAACCTTAAAGCGCCTCCAAGAAAAATTTGCTGAGGCCATCGCTCCCGCTATCAATATCCTTGACCCTGATGCCATCGTCATTGGGGGCGGTGTTGGCAATATCGATCTACTCTACGAAGAATCAACACGTCATAAAATCAGTCGCTATGTTTTTCATAATGACATAAAAACTCAATTTCTGAAGCCTGTTTTGGGCGATAGTGCTGGTGTGTTTGGAGCAGCTATGTTAGGGCTGGACGAGGGCTCTCCGGACCATCAATCTGCTCTATGAAGAGAGAACACGCTTTAAAATCTCACAGAAAATCTTTAATAAAAAACTCAAAACCCCTATTTTGCCCCCTTTATTGGGGGAAAGTGCGATTGTTGTTGGGGCATCACTCTTGTGCCACGATTTTTCTTAATCCGTGATAACTGTAAAAACTCGTCCATTTGTTTGTTGGATTGTTTTTATTGCAGCGCTTGCGGGGCTCTTGTTTGGCTTTGATATTAGTGTCATCGCAGGAGCCATGGAATTTATTCAAGAAGATTTCCATGCTACTGATCAGATTTTGGAATTTCCTCTCTTACGTGAGTGATTTATTTTTGGGAACAGGAGTCTCTGTTCATGGACAGATTGGAGGTCACTGGCGTTTGATGTTTGCCATCATCATACTTCCGGCAGCAGTCATGTTTTGTGGAGTTTTTTTTCTTCCAGAGAGCCCACGTTGGCTTTTTCTTAAAGGTTTCAAAAGCCAGGGCATTGCTGTTTTTCGTCGCATTCTTTTTTCAGAAGAAGAAGTTATTCATGAAATTGTTGACTTAGAAAAAAACCTTCATCAAAAACAGCATGGATTTAAACTACTCAGGAATAATGGACGTTATCGTTTAGCTATTTTTGTGGGAGTGAGTCTTCAGGTAATGCAACAGCTTTCTGGGATCAATGTGGTGATGTACTATGCTCCCCGTATTTTTAAAATGGCAGGCTTTGAGAGCACTTCAGGACAAATGTGGGGAACGATCACAATAGGTATTGCTAATGTGTTAGCTACTGTGGTTGCCATCGTTCTCATTGATCGATTAGGTCGCAAACCAATCATGTATTTCGGCTTTGTGATGATGTTTCTCTCTATGGTGGCTGTGGGAATACTCTTTAATAAAAGCTATGAACACTCCCCACTGCTTGGTTTTTATGTCCTCACAGCACTACTTGTTTTCATTCTCAGCTTTGCGGTGAGTTCTGGACCGATTACCTATGTGATCTGTTCTGAAATTTTTCCACTCGCAGGACGCGATCTCGGTATCACTTTTCAACAGCAGCAAGCTGGCTTTCAACCGCTGCTGTAGGAGGCACTTTTTTAACCATAATCAATAAAATTGGAAGCGAAAGTACATTTCTTATTTATGGCATTCTCCAAGTTTTCTTTCTGATTTTTTTCTTCTATTTCGTTCCAGAGACCCAAGGTGTTTCACTAGAACACATCGAAAAGAACTTATTTGCAGGAAAACCACTTCGGAAAATCGGAAGATGATTTTGCAAATAGGCTCACGTTTTTGGTTGCAGAAGTAGTTTTTTCCTTGTCTATGCTTTCGATGACTTCTACGTTAGCGCCTAATTTTTGCTCCTTCAATGTGAACGTTTTATTTCAACTGTTACAATAATTGATGTCATCTGAACTTGCCATCTCTGTTAACAACGTTTCTAAGGCCTACACGATCTGGCGTGATCCGGCAGCACGACTCAAGCACCCTCTTTTGAATCTTGCCGGAGAATTATTTCCTCCACTTCGTAAAAAAATTGATACGAAACTCCACGGACTCTGTAGCGAATTCTATGCCTTAAACGATATTTCCTTTGAGGTAAAAAAAGGGGAATCCGTTGGTATCATTGGACGCAACGGCTCCGGCAAATCAACCCTCCTGCAGATTATTGCTGGAACCCTCCAACCCACGCAAGGCTCTGTCACAGTCCATGGCCGTGTCGCAGCACTCCTCGAACTCGGCAGCGGCTTCAACCCAGAATTTACCGGCCGTGAAAACGTCTACCTCAACGCCTCCATTCTCGGCCTTACGCGCGAAGAAACCGATGCCCGCTTCACAAAAATCGCGGCCTTCGCCGATATCGGTGACTTTATCAACCAACCGGTAAAAACCTATTCAAGCGGCATGGTGGTGAGGTTGGCGTTTGCGGTTCAGTCCATGGTAGATCCTGATGTACTTATTGTCGATGAGGCTTTAGCCGTAGGAGATGCCAAGTTTCAGGCACAATGTTTTGAACGATTAAGACAGCTTCAACAACGAGGAACAAGTATTCTTTTAGTAACTCATTCTAGCGAAGATGTAATCAAACATTGTTCTTCTGCAATACTTCTTGATCACGGAGAGCAACGAGTTGTTGGTGCATCAAAGCATGTTGTGCACTGTTATATGGATCTCATTTTTGGGAAAAAAGAAAAAACCATCAATACAGACACAATCTCTTCAACTTTAAATTGTTCTGAACCCATTTTTAGGAATGCCTGTTTATTAAGCCAACACGAAGATGTTTTTTCCACACGAAGTGGGTATAATAAGTATGAATATCGATGGGGTGACCAGGCAGCAACGATCCTAGACTACTTACTAGAAGTAGACGGCGAACACTATCCTTCATTAATAGAAAGTGGTAAAGAGATTAAGTTGCTTGCCTCCATAAAATTCAACACGCTATTAAATCGACCTATTATTGGTATTAATATTAAGACTAAAGAAGGCATTACTGTCTATGGCACCAATTCTGAATTACTAAATATTAATGATATGGTTAACGTGGGGCCAAAAGAGTCTGTTTTAAAAATGGACATTTGCTTCATAGGGAGGCTTACTCCGGGTGACTATTTTATTTCTTTAGGTGTCGCTACAAGTAATGGTAGTGAAATTATCCCCCATGACCGACGTTATGACTCCATCCATTTTCAAATAACTGCTAAAAATCCCTTTTTAGGTTTAACAGATTTAGATTTAAAAATGGCCGTAGAGACAATAAACCAATGATAACTCTTTTAGAAAAGGCAGGCTATTCCTTTAACAGGGAGCTAAGAATATGGTCATTAACGTGTTATGAAGGTATTAACTATAGTGATGGAGATGAAGTAGAGCAACGCATAGAGACAATAATAGCACAAAGCGAAGATGTTTCTCTGCATTCTCAAGAATTATTACAAAGCTGTAATGATTGGCCTTCCCTTTACCATTTAAGTAAAATACGCACAAATATCTTACGCCCTTTTGACCACCTCTTACAAGGAGCTGATGTATTAGAAGTAGGGGCTGGATGCGGCGCAATAACGCGCTATTTAGGAGAATGCGGAGCCAATGTGCTAGCGCTAGAAGGAAGTCTAAAAAGAGCCGCTATCACAAGGGCTCGAACTCGAGATTTAGAAAATGTCACCATTTTAGCAGAGAATTTTAACAAGCTGCCTTCCTTTCATCGGTTTGACATTATTACACTCATTGGTGTTTTAGAGTATGCTAACCTTTTTATGGAGGGAGAAAATCGACCACTTGCTATGTTACGACATGTAAGATCATTGCTAAAGCCCCATGGAAAATTAATTATTGCCATCGAGAATCAGCTTGGATTGAAATATTTTGCAGGTGCTCCCGAAGACCACATAGGGAAAAAAATGTACGGAATTGAGGGACGCTATAAAAATAATCATCAGTCCGAGACATTCGGAAGGACTGTGCTTAAAAATATGCTGGATGATGCAGGTTTAACGCATCAAGAGTGGTTGGCTCCTTTCCCAGATTATAAATTTCCCATTTCTATTATTACCCAACAGGGAATGATCAACAAAAATTTTGATGCTGCTGCTCTTGCTTGGCAAAGTGTAAAAAATGATCCGCAATTATCTTTTGATACAAACTTTTCCCTGGAGCTTGTATGGCCTCAAATTATCAAAAACCAATTAGGATTAGAGCTCTCCAATTCTTTTTTGATTATTGCCTCTCTGACTGGAGATAAGGTCCTTGATGAATCAATCTTAGCTTATCATTATAGTACAGGAAGAGCTCAACCTTACTGTAAGAGCACTATATTTAGGCATATTACTGACGAATATATTCTTATTGAATATGAAGGGAATAGTGAAACAAAAAATAATCCTGTTGAAAAAAAGGATGAACTCATAAAATTTACACTTCCCCAGCCAACAAAGTATACCTTAGGAGAGCCTCTTTCCTGGGAATTAATCAAAATATTAACAGAAGAAAAATGGGCTTTCAGTGATGTCGCCCATTTTATTAAGAGGTATCTTCTTTTACTTTCGGAATTACTTTACTCAGAAAATATAGAAATAAGTGAATTTTCACCTTATACTATAATTCCAGGCTTCTTTTTGGATGCTATCCCACAAAATATTATTCTTACTAAAACGGGATCTGCTATTTTTATTGATAGAGAATGGAGTTTAAATGAACCATTAGAACTAGGATATTTGTTATTTAGGTCATTATATACTATTCCAGAACACACTAGAAGAGCTTTTGTTTCTATGGAAAATCAAGAATTTATCCATTCTTCTCTAGAAGCATTCACTCCAGGACTATTAACTAATTCTGATTATGAACGCTATTTTGAGCTAGAGCAAAAATTTCAACATGTTGTTGCTTTCTATGTTAATAAGCCGTTGTTGCCTTGGGATGTAACTATTGAAGAATCAAGTGCTAGCGAAAAAAAACATGAGACAGAATCTCAAGTAAAAGGTGAACTAAAAAATTTAATTGAAGTAGAAAAAGAAATAGTATTAGCTCAGGAAAAATTAAAAAATCGAATATATCGATATTATTTTGAGGTATTAAAAAAAGAAAAAAGAATTAGAGAGCTCTATAAAAGTAAAACAATAAATTTTATTAGCAGCATAAAAAATAAAATAGTTTTTTTTGAAATAGCCTGGATTAGCCTATTCGATAAAAAATGGTATTTAGAACAAAATCCTGATGTAGCTTTAAATAAAGAGAACCCAATCCTTCATTACATATACTTTGGAGCTCAAGAGGGAAGAGACCCTCATCCTAATTTTAATACAAAATGGTATTTAGAGAATAATCCTGATGTTGCTCAATCTACACTTAATCCTCTTTATCACTATATTAAATTTGGCAAAAAAGAAGGGCGTATTATTCAGGATTCATTTTTAAAAGAGACTGAAGAAAAAATACATTTTTCTAAAAAAAGAGATAAGAATACCGGAGTATCTTTCCAAGATGATATTCGTGCAATTGCTATTTACCTTCCTCAATTTCATCGTATCAAAGAAAATGATCAGTGGTGGGGTGAAGGCTTTACTGAGTGGACTAATGTAAAAAGAGGTCGTCCTTTTTATCCAGGTCATTATCAACCTCACATTCCTCATCCCGATCTTGGTTATTATGATCTCGATGATCCGTCAATTTTAGAAAAGCAAGTAGAATTAGCTCGTCAACATGGAATTCATGGATTTTGTTATTATTATTACTGGTTTAATGGGAAAAAGCTGTTGGAAAAACCGTTAAATCGTCTTCTTGAAACTGGAAAACCCGATTTTCCATTTTGTTTCTGCTGGGCTAATGAGAACTGGACGCGAACATGGGATGGTGGAGATAGCGAAGTGTTAATAGAGCAGGTTCACTCTTATGAAAACGATGAAAAATTTATTTATGATATTATTCCTGCTTTAAAAGATCCAAGATATATCAGGATTAACAATAAACCGCTGTTGATTATTTATCGACCAGGTTTACTTCCTAATATGACGGCTACTGCTGAGCATTGGCGCAAGGTATGTAAAAGTGAAGGAATTGGAGAGATCTATCTCGCATGCATGAGATCATTAGAAATTATTGATCCTCTCAAAAATGGTCTAGATGCAGCCATTCAGTTTCCCCCTGCTAATGTACCCGCAGAAAATATTTTTCTAAAACCTATATCACGAATAAAGAAAAATTTTTCCGGTTATATCTATAATATGGAAGAAATGATTTCTTTTTATTCTCAAGAAAAAGAATCTTATCGACTAATAAGAGCCGTATGTCCTTCATGGGATAATACAGCTCGACGCATGGAAAGGGCGACATCATGGATTAAGTCTACCCCAAATAACTACTATAAATGGTTAGTCGATGCGATTGCCAAAACCAGGAAAAATTTTAAAGAAAGCGAACGACTACTTTTTATTAATGCATGGAATGAATGGGGAGAGGGGTGTCATTTAGAACCTGATAAAAAGAATGGATATGTTTTTCTGAATGCCACAAAACGCGCGCTTCAATATTATAATCAAAATGAGAAAGATTCTAAGAACCTGTATTCATACTCTACTGAGACTGCGAATACAGATTCTAATATATTAGTTGTTAGTCATGATGCAGCTTTAGCAGGAGCTCAAATATTAACTTTAAATCTTTTAAAAGAATGGACTCGAACAAAGATAACAAAATTCAAAGTAATTCTTATTAAAAGTGGAGAACTCCGCAATAATTTTGAGTTACTAGGCGATACATTGGTTTTAGAAGACTATAGGGATGCCAAAGAGCAAGAAGCAGTATTAACATCTTTTCTGTCAGAAGATATTATTGGCGTTTACTCAAGCACTGTTGTTAATGGATTATTTTTAAAAAGACTGCGTTTTTTAAAAGTACCTATTATTACTCATGCTCATGAGTTACAAAAAGCCATTGAACGATGGGCTCCTGGGGAAATTATCAAAGAGACCTTAAAAAATAGTGATTTAATTTTGGGAGGAGCTCCTCAAGTCATTGAAAACCTCCAAAAGGAGCATATGCTTTCTTTAGAGAAGTCAGGCTATTTGCCTGATTTTATCGAGTGTTTAACAATAGAACAAATTCCCACGGAAGAAGAAAAAAAAGAGTTAAAACAACAACTAGGAATTTCGCCGGATAACATTGTTGTTTTTGGCTGTGGAACAACAGATTGGAGAAAAGGCCCTGACCTTTTTTTAAAAACGGCTATTGAAGCATGTAAAAAAAATAAGCTATTAAAGTTTATATGGATAGGTGGAGATCCCTCTTCCTATATGCAAATAGTAAAACAAGTATCTCTTGAAGAAAATATTTTGTTTTTGGGTAGTCAGCTACAGTCAAGGCGCTATTATTATATTGGAGATATTTTCTTTCTTTCTTCAAGAGAGGATCCTTGTCCTCTTGTCGCACTTGAAGCTGCAGATGCAAGCTTGCCGATCATTTGTTTTTCAGAGACGGGAAATATTCCTTCTTTCGTTAGAGAAGATGCAGGAATCACTGTTCCATTTGAAAATACGACCGCAGCAACAGAAGCTATTCTTTTCTTAGCTAAAGATAAAGAAATAAGAGTCTCTCTAGGGGATGTGGCTAAAAAGCGAGTCCATGCTCTTCATAGTAGCATCAATGCCGCCAAGGAAATCTTTAACCTATTTAAAAAGCGATTTCCTATTTTGCTTCCTTCTATTAACACAAATAATGAACCGCTTGTTACGGTTATTGTTCCAAATTATAATCACGAAAATTATTTAAAGGAGCGTTTTCAAAGTATTATCAATCAGAATTACAGAAACATTGAAATTATTATCTTAGATGATGCTTCAGAAGATAATAGCAAAGAAATCATTGATCAACTTTTAGTAAGAGAGCCCAGAGCAAAAGCATTTTTTAACGAGAAAAATAGTGGTTCGACTTTTAAGCAATGGCAAAAAGGGATAGAACTCGCTTCTGGTAAATATATTTGGATTGCTGAATCAGATGACATAGCAGATTCTTCTTTTATAAAAGAATTAGTCTTACGCTTGGAATCTGATTCCTCCTTAGCTTTTGCAACCTCTAATTTGATAATGATTGATAAGAGTGGATCTTCTCTAGGAACCCCGGATGAATGGCTTCGTGAATTTCATTCTGATCGTTGGAAATCAGACTACATAAACAATGGAGTTGAAGAAATTCGGCACTTTTTAAGCAAGAAAAATACAATTCTCAATGCAAGTGGTGTCATTATGCGTAATTTTGATGGCTTAGCTCAGCTCATTGATGATCAAATGCGCTTCTGCGCCGATTGGTTACTTTGGGTACGGTTATTGGAGCACGGGAATATAGCATATATTACTAATCCCTTAAATTACTGGAGAATTGGTTCGGGGAATGCTAGAAATAGTAAAAAAGGAGTTCTTGAATCTTTGGAAGGTCCAATTGTGATGAAAGAGGTAGAAAGAATTATTCAAAAAAACAGAGAAAACTTTATGAAATCAGTAGAATAAAAAACTAAATTAAAAAATAATGAAGAATAAAAAAATCGAAGAATATAAATCAAAATTAAAAACTTTTTATAGGGAAAAATTTTTAGTAAATACAGAAATACATGAAAATGATTTTATTTTTGATTTTCTTGTTTCTAATCCATGTTTTTCAAATATTAAAGAAGCGAGTAATTACTATTTTGAAGACGGTTTAAAATCAGCAAATTTACTTAGAAAAATACTTTTTGAAGAACTTTTTTTAATGGATGCCTTAAAAAATATCAAACTATTAGAATTTGCATCAGGGTATGGTTGTGTGACAAGGCATATTAGCTCGATTATTCCAGGATTAAATCTTACTGCTTCTGATATTCACCTTGAAGCGAGTCAATTTATTAAAGATAACTTTGGGTGTTCTTTTATTCAATCGACTACAAATCCAGATGATTATCCAAATGAAATATTTGATATCATATTTGCGCTATCTTTTTTTAGTCATATGCCTCGTTCTACCTGGACAAAATGGTTAAATACATTAGTAAATAGGTGCAATCCTGGTGGGTATATTATTTTTACTACCCATGGATTTGAAAGTTTAAAATATCTTAATTGTCCTAGCTTAGATCAGGATGGATTCTTTTTTAGAAGTGATAGTGAACAAAAAGATCTTGCAATAACAGATTACGGACTGACCGCTACTTCACCATTATTTGTGATAAAAGAAATTGATAAAATCAATAAATGCAAACTTATTTCACTTAAAATTGGCTATTGGTGGAGTCATCAAGATTTATACATTCTTAAGAGAGTATAAGTTATTTTAATAAAGAAAATATATTCCAAGTCAATTTATTCCTTTTAAGCAGTTAGAATCTTTCATTGATAGATGCCGCAGATGTTTGTAAAGAATGCCTACACCTTGCTTGCCTGACCATATCATTTTGTAAATGGTCTCATGACTAATCAAGATTCCTTTTTCTTTCAGACGAATACTAATCTGCTCTGGACTCCACTTCGCTTGAATCTCTTCTTTGATTTGCTTTATCAAATCACGCTTCATCTTCTTTGCCCCTTGGCAGGCCCTAGACCGACGTTCTCTTGCTTTTTATCAGCTTGCTCAATACGATAACCTCGCTTCCCCTTATTGCGCCTTATTTCTCGACTGATTTTTGATGGATGACAGCCAAGTTGTTTGGCTATGGAACGTATTGAACATCCTCTTGCTCTTAATGCACAAATTTGGCATCGTTGGTCTCTGGTTACATGATGATAGCCTCTGGCCATGATAATCTCCTCGGTTTTGACACCTCTGAGATTACCAACATCATGTAGCCATTCTATTTTTTACTCGCTGTTGCACTTCGCCGTTGAAAGCGCCTGAGTAAACAATACTATCGGGAATCACTTTTTCTTTGATAATAGGAATAAGAGTTGTTGATGATGCATCAGAAATTATTTTTGTATAAACCTTTCCCCCTCTCCTCAGAAGACCAAAGACAGGCACCTTACCACCAGCTCCTCTTCCACGTTTGCCTTTACGAGTTCCCACAAAATAAGATTCATCCACTTCAATTTCACCACAAAAAACATCTTTCGATTTATCCTCTAGTTGTTCAAAAATTAGTTCGAGAAGTCTATGAAAATAATAGCAAGCTGTCTTAACATTTATTCCAACCAGATTACTCGCGCATCGTGCTGTAGTTACGGCTACAAAATGCTCCATCAACTTCTTTTGCTTCTTGCCTTTTAATCTGCTTATTCTCATGTTGTATTAGAAATCACTTTATTGTGTTATCTGGTACAGCCCCAAAATTACTTCAATACCTATGGTTCGAATTTTGGCGCAAAAATTGATTTCTCATTAACCTGCAGTGTACTACTAAAATAGCAATGATTTTCTATAAAAAAAAACGATATTAATATAGGGTACCACATAGCTATTCTGGCTCTATTTATTGGAATTATCTATTTTTACCTTCAGTATGCTAGTGAGCCTCTCTTGGGTTGGTATGGGAGCAGGGAGGTGCAAACGGCAATAACAGCCTATTGGTTTGACTTCCATCATCTTTTTAAGAGTTTGTTTTTTTATGAAACACCCTTATTTGGATCGCCTTGGTCCATTCCTTTTGAGTTTCCTTTGTTTCAATTAGGTGCAGCTGGCATTCATTCTATAACAGGAATCCCTTTGGATAAATCAGGAAGGTGGCTAAGTACGTTATTATATTTTTGTTGTTTCATTCCATTATATAAAATCATTAAAGAAATTGATCTTGATAAGGAATATTTTTATATATCGGCGATACTGATCTTGTTGTCGCCAATCTATTTATATTGGAGCAGAGCATTTCTTATAGAGTCAAGTGCTCTATTAACGGGATTTTTATTTCTATGGGCATCGATTCGTTTTAGTAAAACAAATCATATTCGATGGATATTTTGGATTTTTGTTTTTGGGGTGTTATGTTCTCTTATTAAAATTACGACATTTCCTTCCTTTGTTCTAGCAGCTTTCTTTTCATTAGTAATGTTAAATAGCAGTAATTTTTCAGCTGCTAATATTAGGGGGATTATTTTAAAAATGGTTCCGCTATTTGTAGTGCTTATACTTTGTTCTATTGCTGTAAAATTATGGACGGAACAGGCCGATGATTTAAAATTAACTAATGAGATTGGAAGAGCTTTAACCTCCAAAAATCTCCAAGGATAGAATTTCGGAAGTTTGCCACAGCGTTTTAGTAGCGGCTTATTGAAGAAGACTGTTATTGATCGAATTATTCCTCATGCTGTAGGCTCCATATCTTGTTTGTTTATCATAGCGGTTGGAATATTAGTTGGAAGTAATAAACAAAAAGCACTCATTGTTATTCTTCTATTATTATTTGTGGCGCCTATATTAATTTTCACTAACTTGCATATTGTTCATGATTATTATCAATATGCTAATAGTTTTTGGTTGGTTTTATGTCTGTCATTTTCTTTGTATATTATTAAAATAAGAGCATCAAATTTGTTGTTTCTTATTTTATTTATTTTTGTTTGTTGGTCTGATTTTTCTCGGTTTCAACAGAATTACAAAAAATATATTGTAGATATTAACGCAGCACGAAATGATGCTAGCAATCAAGACCGATTAGATATTACCAAAAAAATTCGCAACTCTACTCCAAGTAATTCTATTATTGTATTATTTGGAGAAGATTGGAGTGCTGAAATTCCTTTTTACGCTGAAAGAAAGTCTCTTATGATTCCTAATTGGATTAGCTCAGAAAAAGCCCTTGAAGTTTTACAAAACAATCAAGTTTATGGAGGGCTCGATGTTTCTGCTGTTGTAGTTAATCAAAGTCAAAAAATCTCCTTGCAAAACATAGAGATTCTTAAAACTTTTTTAAATGCTCACAGCAATTTAAATAGCGTAATACAGTTAGGTTATTTTGACATTTATATGAATAATTCTTCAGCTCCTTATTGAGCCTAACTAAAATATGACTAAAAAACTTCTTGTCACTGGTTCATCTGGCCTGATCGGTTCCGAAGTTGTGCGCTATTTTGGAACAGAACTTGGTTATAAAATTCACGGTATTGATAATAACCAGAGGGCAATTTTTTTTGGGGTGCAGGGGGATACGAGGTAGAATCAGGAGCGGCTTGTAAAAAAAGTGCCTGGTTTTGTTCATCATGAGCTTGATATTCGGGATCGTCAGGGGATACTTGAGCTAGTAAAGGAGATAAAGCCCGATGTCATTATCCATACAGCGGCGCAACCTTCTCATGATCGTGCGGCTGCGATTCCTTTTGATGATTTTGATACGAATGCAGTGGGGACCATGAATCTGTTGGAGGCGGCTCGGCAGTTTTGCCCAGAATCACCTTTTATTCATATGTCGACGAATAAGGTTTATGGAGATGCTGCTAATCATATCACGATGAAGGAGCTGGAGTCTCGTTACGATTATGATGATCTCAAGTACGAACATGGAATTGCAGAAGATTTCACCATTGACCAGTCAAAGCATTCTCTTTTTGGGGCCTCGAAGGTTGCCGCTGATGTGATGGTTCAAGAATATGGACGCTATTTTGGAATGCCAACCTGTTGTTTGCGCGGGGGATGTCTTACCGGTCCCAATCATGCAGGAGTGGAGCTTCACGGGTTTCTCTCTTATTTGGTAAAGTGCAATTTAGAAGAGCGTGAGTACAACATTTACGGATACAAAGGGAAGCAAGTCCGTGATAATATCCATTCCCTGGATGTGGCACGGTTTATGGCTGCCTTTATTGAGGCACCGTGCGTTGCTGAGGTCTATAATCTTGGAGGAGGAAAAGAAAATAGCATTTCCATTTTAGAAGCTTTTAAGCTCGCGGAAGAGTTCACAGGAAAAAAGCAGGTTTTTTCTTACCTCGATCAAGCCCGCCTTGGAGATCATATTTGCTACTATTCTGATCTTCGAAAAATGCAGCACCATTATCCTTCCTGGGGGATTACTCAAACTCTAGCTGAGACCATGCATCAGATTGTAGAGGCGTGGCAACAGCGGAGTCGTTAGATTTTAAAAATGAAACTTCTCATCACCGGCATCTGTGGATTTGTAGGTCATGCTGTGGCGCAAGCCTTGAAAGAACGCCATGAAGACCTCGAGCTCATGGGTATCGATAATTTCATTCGCCCTGGGAGTGAATCAAATCGGACCTCCTTAAAGAAATTAGGGATCCAGCTTTTCCATGGCGACCTTCGCAGTGCCAGCGATCTAGAGCAGTTACCAAGGGTTGATGGGGTTATTGATGCTGCGGCCAACCCAAGCGTGCTTGCTGGAGTCGATGGGAAAACGAGTTCGCGTCAACTCATCGAGCACAACCTAAGCGGAACAATCAACCTGCTTGAATATTGCAAACAACATCAGGCCAAATTTATTTTACTGAGCACGAGTCGCGTCTATTCAATCCTTCCGCTAGCGGCCTTACCAGTTCAAGAAGCAGAAGATGCTTTTTCTTTAAAAGAGCAGGATTTGCTGCCAATGGGAATTTCCAAGCATGGTGTTGATGAATCCTTCTCTACGGAACCACCTCTTTCACTCTATGGTTCGACAAAGCGGGCTTCGGAGTTGTTAGCATTGGAGTATGGAGAAAGTTTTGATTTTCCTGTCTTGATCAATCGTTGTGGTGTCCTTGCAGGAGCTGGGCAGTTTGGGAGGGCAGATCAAGGAATTTTTGCTTACTGGATCAACAGTTGTTTGAGGAGAAAACCTCTCCAATATATTGGTTTTGAGGGGAAAGGATATCAAGTTCGCGACTGCCTTCATCCGCGTGATGTATCGGCATTGATTTCGCAACAACTCTATGGAAACGATCCCTCCATGAAAAATCGAGTGATCAACGCTTCGGGTGGTCGTGATTCAGCCATGTCGCTGCGACAGCTCTCAGCATGGTGCTCCAAACGTTTTGGAGCTCATGAGATTGTTTCTAGTAAGGAGATAAGAACTTTTGATATTCCCTGGATGATTCTTGATTCTAGAAAAGCGGAGCAGGTTTGGGGATGGAAGCCAACATGGAAGAGTGAAGAAATTTTAGAAGAGATCGCAAAACACGCGGAGGCGCATCCCGAGTGGTTAGAGCTATCAGCTCCTTTTTAACCCTACTAATTGTGCTCTGAACTTGTTTGAATAATTCCTTGGACCTCGCGAAGGTTGAGGTCTGCAAGCTGTGCAATCTTCTCAGCCGGTAATCCAGAGCGATAGAGATTTAAGATGATTTCAGCTTTTGCTTGAGCGACGCCCTGAGCAACTCCCTGAGCAACACCCTGGGAAAGGCCATCATAGAAAGAGGATTCTAAGGTGCTGCGTGAAATTCTAATATCACCAATATAGCGGTCATAGGCAGAGCGCTCTTCTTGTGAAAGATGGAGAAGCGTTAGTTTTTCTCCTGCCTCTTTAATCCCTTTTGCTTGAAATTCAGGTCGTACCTCAGCCTCTTTCAATGCATACACCCACTCATCAAGAGTACTTCTAATTTTCAAATCAAAGCCACTAATCTTAAGAAGATAATATTCTGGAAAGATGTTCGAAAGATGATTGATGTGTGATGGGTAATGTTCTTTTTCCTTATCGCTGAGCTGAAGCGTATCTTTTTTATGGATTCCCTGAAACTGTGTTGTTCCGTGGTAGATGTAATCATTGCCATGT
>WBXG01000003.1 GCA_008932965.1 Verrucomicrobiota bacterium | reverse complement strand
GGAAGTCAGATGGATGCTGCGTTAGACTCCCATTTTGATTTGGGCAGTATGTACACATACAGCCCTGCATCAAAATACTCGCCTGCCTTACCCCATCAGCCTTCGCGGCCTCCTCGTCACGATTAGTATGAAACATCCGGGCTAGCCCGCATATCTCTTCGGATCAATTTCTCAGAGATAGGAGAGCATTCTTGACATGCACTAAATCCGAAGGATGCGTAAGGCCAAACCACGGGTCTTGTGATGGAAGGAGTTTTACGGAAGCACTTTTTTCATGAATCATTTTGTTCACAACTGAAGGGAGATAAAACTCCGCTTTTGGATCATCTAAATGGAAGGTTAAAAAATCAGTAAATTCCTTCTCCAAAAATGAAAAAATAGCTGGAGTAAATCCCCAAAAATTAAGCGAGACCCATTCTTCACCCGTGAGCATGATGCTAGAACCCTCTTTGTTATCAGAGACGATTCCTTCAGCTGTTTTATGAATCGAGGTCTGTTCGGTAATATCAATCATGAAATAATCTTGTGTGGCCCTACAAACTCCTCGAGAGACTTTACCGTGCTCGCTGAGCGTGTTTTTTAGCAAGTAAGCAACCATGGCATACCTATTTTGATCCTGTTCACCATTTGAAATAGAGAGAGAGAGTTGTAATAAGAAATCTTTTAAGAGGAGATAACCTGATGGGCCGTAATAATCATCAGCATTAATAACCACAAAAGCTGAGGTCACCAAATGACGCACCGCAAGAAGAGCATGGCCCGTACCCCAAGGTTTCGAGCGCATTCTAGAAAGTGAAAATGGTTTTGGAAGATCCTTGAGTTCTTGGAAAGCAAAACGAATCGTAATTCCTGGATACTGTTTTGCGTAGCGACTCGCAATATGGTCCTCGAAGAGGTGTGCAATTTCTTTTCTAATTACGAAAACGATTTCTCCAAAACCAGCTTGTACAGCATCATGAATGGAGTAATCAAGGAGCGCTTCACCATCTGGTCCCACAGGGTCAAGTTGCTTCAATTTTCCATATCGACTTCCCATTCCCGCAGCAAGGATGACAAGAGTTAACCCGGATATTTCATCCCGATCACCCTCGTAAGCCGGGAAGCTAGATGGATGCTGCATTAGAGTCCCTTAATAAGAGCTCCCGTTTCTGGAGAGAATTGTAATGTTCCAACAAGCCGTTCATCATTTTTCTCGGCTTTATAAAGTTGTACAATCCAAAGAGGTTTGCCCGTAAGTGCGTCCGTTCTTATGGTGTAGGTAAGAGCGTCAAATCCAATACGATGATTTTTTGCCTCGGTATTAGCAGCCTTAAAAATCGTTCCGGAATCCATGGTAATACGAGTAGTGTCAAGCTGCGGTAAAGACCCTTGACCCTCAAAACTACAAAGAGGTGTTCGCTCGGAAATAATATGATGATCTTTGATCGTTAATTCACGGATTCCTCCTTGTGCCGTAGGATCATTGCAAATGATGACCCATTCCTCGGGTTGTGGCTCTCCATGAGCCCCCCTGATCTCTACTACTGCAGACATCATGTTAGGTCGGCCTGAATCACTGAGCGCCTGAATAGCTGAGGTTGCTGTCTCAGCTGCGCTGAGTGATACAGTCGCTATTTCTAATAATAAAAGTAGTAGCAATGTGTGAGGAATCATGAAAAGAGTAATAGTTATTTTTAAAATTGATAATGATACTTCGTGTTTCAAGAAATCATTTTTTAGGGCATACCCTGTTGTGCTGTATCACGGTAAAAAATAATTCCATGACGGCGGAGATTATTTAAAAAAGCCTTCATGTCATCAGCTGCTCCTTTAGCAGAATCCATTGCTTGATTTCCTTTGTTAAGAAACGTTGCTGTTTGATGCAAGAGGCTATCTATTTGTGCTGTGGCATCATGAATATTGGTGAGGGATTCTTCTATTTCAGCAACTCCTTTTTTATTTAAAATATCTTTATTCAAATGATCCGTAATGGAGCTGATGTTGCTAACAACACGATCTATTTTTGGAACGATTTCTCCTATTTGTTGTTGAAGATCGGCAATATTGGATTCTCGATGACCTTGAATCACAGCGCCTGGTGCAATGCAGTCATTCATGCTAGCTCCTTCTTGAATGGTTACTGTAACATAGCGATCTCCAAGAAGACCTGAACTTCCAATGGAGATGATACTCTCTTTGGGAATTTTTACCTTGGCATCAATCCGCAAGCCAACTGAGACCCCAAGCATGTTGGGTAGAACCTCCGGTGCGATAGCCACATTACCAATATGAGCACCAGCAAGTAATACTTCAGCACCTTTGAGGAGGCCATTTGCATTCGTGTATTCTACTGTGATGGGATAATAATTTTCTGACCATTCACTAAAGCGGCCAAAGTACAGAACGAGGGAGCAAATGCTGGCAATTCCTATAAAGAGAAAAATACCAGCTCGAATTTGGGTAGAAGTTTTAGAGGAGTCCATAAATTTAAAATGTTAATGCATAGAGTAATGGTGGGCGATGCTAATCTATTTTTTAATCGATTTCATGAGAGCGCCCATGAATGAAATCAAGTAAAAGGGGGTCATGAGAGGCATGGAATTCTTGAAGGGTACCAAAAAAATGAATCGTTCCCTCGTGCATTAAAGCAATACGGTCAGCGATATGATTGGCGCTCGTCATATCATGGGTGACAACAACCGAAGTCACTTGGAGCTGTTTTTGTAGGCGTCGGATAAGTTGATTAATAGTATCGGAAACAATTGGATCGAGTCCTGCTGTTGGCTCATCGTAGAGGATACATGCTGGATGGGAGATCACAGCGCGCGCTAGAGCTGTTCTCTTGCGCATTCCTCCACTAAGATTCACCGGCATTTTTTGATCATGCCCGGTAAGGCAAACAAGCTCCAGGGCGTGAGCGACCTTTTCTTGAATAATCTGTTCGTTGCGTTCTCCATGTTCTCGCAAAGGAAAAGCGACATTTTCAAACACATTCATGGAGTCAAAGAGAGCTCCATCTTGAAAAAGCATCCCGATCTTTCTTCGAACTGGCTCCAACTGACGTTCCGTAAGAAAGGAGATATCTTGACCATCAATAAATACTTTTCCAGAAGCAGGCCGAATCAGACCGATAAGATGTCTTAAAAAAACACTTTTACCTCCTCCGCTGCGACCTAGAAGAACTAAGGTCTCACCTCGTTGTACTGAAAGGGAAATGCCATGCAAAATTTCTTGAGTGCCAAAGCGCTGCCGGAGATGCTGCACTTCAATAATAGGGGGCACGGATAGGGAAGAGGGGCTCATAAAAGAGGTGAGTTTAGCGTAATCCAGCAGGAAAAAACATATTAAGAGCCATGGTAAGAAAGAAATTACCAATGAGGATGCAAAGTGAGCAAATGACTACTGCTTGTGTTGTTGCCTTGCCGACCCCAACAGCTCCTTCACGTGTAGTAAGACCTTGCTGACAACTAATGAAGACGATGATCAGTGCAAAAACAAACCCCTTGGCAAGTGACATGACAAGATTATGACCATCGATGAAACGTTTGATGTTTTGTAAAAAATAGATGCTTGGAATTCCTAGAAGACTTGTTGCTACGAAGTAAGAGGAAAAAATACCAAAGAAGACACACTCAGTAACTAAGAGTGGCATTGAAATGAGCATAGCCACAACACGAGGGACCACCAAATAATCGATCGGATGAACAGCAAGAGCGCGCAAGGCATCAAGCTGCTGGGTGACTTTCATTGTTCCAATCTCAGCACTCATGGCTGCGCCAACACGACCAGCAACCATCAGACCCGTAAGTACTGGTCCTAGTTCTCGAAAAAGAGCGACACAAACAACAGGTCCAACAGCAGAACTCATGCTTAATGTTGAAAATTGGTAGAAAATTTGTGCAGTAAATACAGCCCCTGTAAATGCTCCTGTAACAATAACGACAAATTGGGATCCATAACCGATCTCAACTAATTGCTTCACGACTAAAAAAGGTCGGATTCGTCCAGTGAAAATAGCATGAAACGATTCTAGTGCTAAGAGTCCCACTTGTCCTAGGTAGAGAAAAAAAGGAGAAAAAAACGTTTTTTTAACCCATGGTTTTTGAGTGAAAAAATGGACAGGAGAGAAAGTGTTCATAGTGAGGGGATCACTGTAACAGATTTTTAATCAAGCCAGTAGTTTAAAAAACGAGTTAACCCGCCTATTTCATACTAAATTTATTATGGCTTGTGGAAAGCTCATCATTACTGCATTAGTCTCGAATTGTGATTTTGTTGGTAGGGACTCATACAGCCTGGCATCACAATCCTTGGAGCGTCTTGCAGTAAAGTTTTGCTTGAAGTGGGCGAAATATGTAAAAAGACTTTTTTAAAAAGGAAGGTTTGTGAAATACTCCCATCACATGCATCGCTTTCTTCTCTTTTTTTTACTAGGCAGTTCTTTAGTACATGCCACGTTAACAACCCTTCCGAACTCTCTTGAAACACTTCCTGTGCAAGAAAGTGGTCGTCGCAAACCCTACTTTGTATTTGCTGAGGAAACACTTCGGTTTTTATCTGGAAAAACGGCACTGGTCGTAGAAGGTAGAAAAAAAGGGGCTTCAGAAATCATTACTGCTTTTTGGATGGAACCTGAAAAAAAATATAATCAGATACCTCTTATTTATATTTCCTACGCACCACTCAAAAAAATATTGGAACTGCCATTACAGCAATCTCTTTTTAGTTATGAAAAGTTAATTCATCATGCTGGGCTGCAGGAGATGATTGCTCAGGCCGTTGAGGAACGAAAGAGTGATCCTCGTAAGCGCCTTCAAGGTGTTCTCAAGGAAGCTGCCGATATTGGAATGCGGTTGTCCCTTTTTGAAGAACTGAGCAATGGCTCTCTTTTTCGTATTGTTCCTAATAGTCAAAACGATGTTGCACGTTGGGGGACTCTATCTCAATGGGAAGAGAGTGATACCTCCAGCAATGTTGCAATGGCTCAAAATGGATTTCATTTAATGGAGCAGGGATGGAAAAATGCTGATCCTATGATTTTTGATCAAGGAGTTTTGCAACTGCGAGAAGCCCTTGCCCTATTTCAGGTAGCAAGCTCTGTTCCCTCTTGGAAGCTGCAGCTAGAGGTTCTACTTCAAAAAACACATCCTTTCAAAGCTGCATGGATTTTGTATTCACTCTCTGGAGTTCTTATTTTATTTTTTCGAAAAAAATTACTCCTCTACCGCCTGGGTTGGTTTTTTGCTGGGACTGGATTCTTCATTCAATGTATGGGACTTCTCTTTCGTGTTCTTGTAGCAGGACGTCCGCCAGTAACCAACATGTACGAATCAATAATTTGGGTTGCTTTTGGAACTGTCTTTTTTGCTCTCCTCTTTGAAGTAATCTACCACTCCGGTGTGTTCCTTTTGGGTGCTATTCCTGTGGCCCTTGCATCGTTGATTCTTGCCGATAGCCAACCACTGATTTTAGATCCCTCGATTCATCCTCTGACTCCTGTGTTGCGAGATAATTTTTGGTTAACTATTCATGTGCTCACGATCACCTTAAGTTATGCTGCTTTTGCGCTATCACTCGGTGTGGCCCATGTAGCCTTGATTCGAATTATTTTAAATAAAAAAGTAGCAGCATCACTTTACAACTATCTCTACCGAACACTTCAAGTCGGCATCTTGCTCCTTGCTACTGGTACAATTTTAGGAGGTGTCTGGGCAAATTATTCATGGGGACGTTTTTGGGATTGGGATCCTAAAGAAACGTGGGCTCTCATCGCGTTGCTTGGATATTTATTCTTACTTCATGGTCGTCTTGCGGGTCGATGGGGCGGTTTTGGTCTAGCTATCGGCTCTGTCGTGGCTTTTCTAAGCGTTTTGATGGCATGGTACGGAGTCAACTTTGTTTTGGGAGCAGGATTGCACAGCTACGGTTTTGGGGCTGGAGGATTTCCTATAGTGCTTGGTTTTACTGGTTTGGAAGTAGCTATTTTAGTAACAGCATTTATTGCACGCTATCGTCGATAAAAATAGGGTATCAAGCTTCTACAATTACTTCCTCTCTACTTTGTGATGGAACGTAGATAAATATTCATTGTTCCCTCTTTCTCTTTTTTCACATCTGTAACCATGAGGGGATGTAAGCGGTCTTGAGAAAGTGATGTGCCCGTTTCTGGAGGACGCGTTTCTGGAGGATATTCAACAATGATTCTAATTTTTCCTATACGACCTATTGGAAGATCACTGGATGGCAATCGATAACGCAGTACTGCACGGTGCTCCCCTGATGCAGTCACTGTAAAATCTCCTATTAAGTAGAGACGTTCTCCGGTGAATCCTTGTTCTGCAAGCGTAGAGAATTCTGTAGGACTCAGAAGCCGACCCCGCGGCATTTTTCCTGCTTCGTAGAGTGGCCACATACTATTAGTGGCATTCATTGGTACAGGAGTAGTCAAAGGAGTAACTGGTGAAGAGATACTTTCGGAGGAGAGTGTTGTATCGGGAGCAGTAATTAGCGTTGATAAGGCTGTAGGGGTGGGAGTAGAGGCGATGGCTGGGGTGGGAGAAGCCATCGTTGCAATAGGAGTCACTGTCTGCTTTTCTGGAATACCTAGGGAAATAGCAACGGGAGGTGTCTCTGAAGAGACTTTGGAAGGGGTATTGGAGCTCAGAGCAATGGCAGGAAGGGTTGGGGGAGCATTTACCGGAATAGCTTTAGGAATGCTAATGGCTTGTGAAGGCTTTTTAACAATCGTGGAAGAGGGTTGAGGTTGTCCTGGAATAACCTGAGGAACTTTGGCTGTAATTGGTGTTGATTGTTCTTCAGTAATTCGTATAAGAGCGGTATTTGCCGACTGTGTGGAGTTAGTATCGGCGGTGGAGGGTTTATCTGAGTCCAGGAAATTAAATTTTTGAGCTTCAACATCGAGTACATGATTTAGAGGTTCTAATTGTTTTCTAGTGAGAATAGGAAGCCCTCCTTCAATATTAAGGTTTTCAGGGGGCTCTAATGAAAATGTGATTTTACTATTCTCTCGAGTGCCATAGGTCCCATAGAGGAGTGGCATTGTGGTAAACTTGAGGCGTCCCTCAGGAAGCTGATCTAAAAAAATCATGGCTGAAAGATCCAGTGGCTTCTCTAATTTTATTTCTTGGCCTTGAGAGAGTGAGGCCTCTAAAGCTGGGAGATTGTTAAGATTGCTTGTAAAAACTTGCTCTAAGAAAACTTCAGGCTCTTCCATCGACTGTAGAAGAGTCACGACTCCTGGAAAAAAAATATTTTTCTTTGTGAGAGGTAGTACCATAAGCACCTTGTAAGTCCCAGTCACATAGGGAACAAGTTCTTTTGTTTGATGATAATTACGAAGAAAATTACGGAAAAGGGTTTCGTTAAGTCGTTTGACATCGGTGGGAGATAATACTCCATAGCGTTTTAACAGTTGCGATGGTTTTAAAAACTCTCCGCGCGGTGCAGCAGTAATCTGAAAGCGTTGAGGTTCCTCGAGTTTGTGCAGGCGTTTAAGAAGATGATAGTTGCCCGCTTTTTCAGGATGTCCAAAAATATAAAAACTCCCCATCCAACAAAAAAGGGTAAATCCAATGAGTAAAAAAATAAAAATTGTCCAACCAAATATACTATCAACTCCATGAGGCAAAGCACGTCTTTGGACAGAAGAGGAGAAGTTACGATAATGCCTAAAGGACATGGAACAAACGAGTAGAGATCATAAATAATCAATCACTGATGAAAATATTTTTTAAATGCCAAAGATCATGACGGATTCTTACTCATCATTCATGACTTCTGCTAGTTTTTTCTTTGGGTTCAAAAGAAGTGCCACAACCACAGCTGCGAACCGCTTGGGGATTAAGGATACGAAAGCCACTTCCTGTTAATCCCTCCTCATAGCCAAGGATGCAATTGTCAAGTTGTGCAACGCTCGGAGCATCTATAAAAATGAGTGCTCCCTCTTGGGTGATAATTAGGTCCTCTTTGTGTGCCGTTTCAAGCGTCATGATATATTGAAGGCCAGCACACCCTCCTTTTTCGATGGCAAGACGGAGGCCTTGGGACTCATTACTTTTTTTTTCTGCAACAAGTTGGCATATATGTTTTGCAGCCTCTGGTGTGATTTCTATCATTGTTGTTATGTTTCAAAGATGGTGAATACTTAACCCGCATATTTCATACTAAATTTATTACGGCTTGTGGAAAGCTCATTGTTACTGCATTGGTCTTGAATGGTGATTGAGGTGATAGGGACTTCTACAGCCCAGCATCACAATCCTTCATTCGCCTTATCCCATCAGCCTTCGCGGCTTCCTCGTCACAATTAGTTGGAAATAGGCGGGCTAACGGATAGTTTAAACAACTCTTTACGCTTTAACCTTGACGCTTTACCCTTTCTCTTTATGGGTTCTATTCGTCTTCTAAGTGATCTTGTAGCTAGTCAGGTAGCGGCTGGGGAAGTTGTTGAGCGTCCTGCTTCGGTCTTAAAAGAACTTGTTGAGAATAGCATTGATGCTGGAGCTCAACGTATTGAAGTCCTCTTCGCTCAGGGTGGCCTTAAAGTGATTCGAATCAGCGATGATGGTTGTGGCATGGATCGCTCCGATGCTCTTTTATCGTTAGAACGTCATGCTACGAGTAAAATACGAACGCTAGAAGATCTCTCTGTGATTGGAACCCTTGGGTTTCGAGGAGAAGCGGTCCCCAGTATTGCAAGTGTTTCTCGTTTTCGTTTGAGCACACGTCCTCGTACGGAGGACTCTCTTGCTGGAACTGAGGTTATTGTTGATGGAGGAAAAATCGTCGGTGTTTCTGATTCTGGACAAGCTTATGGCACTCAGATTGAGGTTAAGGATCTTTTTTATAATGTCCCTGCACGACGTAAATTTTTAAAAAGTGAAAAGACCGAGACGGCACATCTTCTTGAACAGCTTCAAATATTAGCTGTTGCCCATCCCGAGATTGCCTTCACCTGCCTCCATGAAGAACGAGAGGTATTTCGCTTAGCAGCTACAAATTCATTAGCAGTACGTTTACGTGATTTGTATGGAAGCTCTTTTTTACAAGGTATGACTGAAGTCCAACACATCGAGGTCGAGGAAATCAACGTTCATGGTTTTTTAGCCCGACCTGGGGAGGGCCGTTCTGATCGCTCTCAACAACTTTTTTTTATCAATGGACGCATGGTGCGTAGTCCTCTTTTATCAATGGGGTTGCGTGAAGCCTGTGATGGTATTTTGCCTAAAGGACTCCATCCGCAGGCGGTTCTTTTTTTTCAAATGGACCCTGCGATAGTCGATTGTAATGTGCATCCTGCGAAGCGAGAAGTTCGTTTTCAAGAGCCAGGAAAGATCAAGGTAGCTCTCTTGCGTGCTGCTCAAGAAGTCATGGGAAACTATGCTCGAGTGACCACTCCTCTGCCACTGCAAGAAATGGGCAGGCCCTATTCGATGGTAAGATCTGATGCTGTACACCCCTTTTTGCCTGTGATTCAACCTGCATTGGTTGAAGATGGTTCCACTTTTGTACAAGAAAAAAATATCTCTTTTCCTCCTGAAACAGAGGATCAAAATAAACAGCCCTCTGCCGATGCACTTTTGGAGCATCAGGGATCAGGTTCTTGTGAACCCCCCCCATATCGTTATGTGGGATCAATCGCAGAGCGCTATTTTGTGCTGGAGGAAGGGGATGGTTTTACTCTTGTTGAGGTGCGTGCAGCATTAGAACGAATTACCTATGAGAGGTTGAAAGGCTCATTGGCTTCTGGGATGTTGGAACGTCAACAGCTTCTGCTTTCTGAAATCATTGAGGTTTCGGCTTCTCAATGTGCCTGGATCATGGCGCATCAGGCTTTTTTGGAAAAAGCAGGTTTAGAAGTTGAGGCTTTTGGACAAGGAGCCACAGGACATGCTAGTAAAAGTATCAAGATTGACACAATTCCAGTATTGCTCAAAGAGGTCCCAGTAACACAGCTCGTGCATGAGCTCATGAGTGATATCCAAAGTGAAGAGGCCAAAACCAAAGATCCAGTCCTTCAAGGAATCAGGATGAGTGAAGAGGCCCTTGCTCGTTCAATAAGTCGTATGACCGCAAAGGCCCAAAAAATAGCCTATGACGAGACAACTGCAATGATGCTCTTGGGCGATCTTATAAAATGTGAATTTCCTTATGCTACTCCTTCAGGACGCCCAACCATGCTTCAGTTTTCAGAAGCAGAGATAGAGCAAAAATTTCGGTGTTAGCGCCTCATGACACTTCAGTATGAAATATGCGGGCTAGAGTATCAAAACTTATGAGGCAACAGGGCATTTCGCATCGGTATTCTTTTAAACTTTTCAAATATGAGTTAATCATTAGGCTTCTCGATTTATGAGTTCTCAAGAAAAAGTTTTGGTGATCCCTCGTTCTCTTTTTGATCAGTTAGGTTCCTTTCAGGGGCTTCATTCCAACATTGAAGATTATTTGCCCCTTTTCTTAAATCCCCTTCATCACTCTTTTTTACCACGGACGAAGGCAGAAGAGGATCCTGCTTTTAAGCAGATTATTCCTTATATTGTGCTTACCTGTGGTGATCGTATTCTTCAATATCAACGTGGGAGTGGCTCTGGGGAGAAGCGTCTTTTGAAAAAACGTTCTCTCGGTATTGGAGGACATATCAACGATGAAGATAGTGAAGGGAGCCACTTCGATGCAGCAGCTTATGAGCGAGCCTTGCGGCGGGAGCTCCAAGAAGAGTTGAATTTACTTTCTTTTCTTTCCACAACTCCCATCAAACCCATTGCTCTCCTAAATGATGATTCCAATCCTGTCGGGGCAGTTCATCTTGGAGTGATCCACCATTGTGCTCTTCTTTCAGAGGATGTATCAGCGAGGGAAGCAGCGATCGCTGAATTGGGATTCTTTACGTATGAGGAACTACTTGAAAAGATTGAAGAATTTGAGACATGGTCTCAGATGGTAATTCGAGGTTGGAAGAACTTATCTAGAGCATTCTAAAAATAGTTAGTGCCCCGCATTGCTGCGTCCTCTGGTGCTCGTTATCCTCCCATGCTACCAATCATTGTCATGAGCGGTAAAAAAAGAGCAATGACAACAGTGCCTACCAAACAAGCAAGAAGGAGAAGGAGCAGAGGTTCTATCAAAGCCATCAGTTGTGTTGTACGATGATCAACTTCTTGTT
Source organism: Verrucomicrobiota bacterium (assembly GCA_008932965.1). Taxonomy (GTDB): domain Bacteria; phylum Verrucomicrobiota; class Verrucomicrobiia; order Chthoniobacterales; family UBA6821; genus CAIWMF01. The sequence continues at coordinate 40,031 of WBXG01000003.1, read as the reverse complement.
CATAGAGGGTTGCCACCTGAAGGAGCATTTCAGGAAGCTGGCCAGTTTCCTCACCTACAGCCACCATGCTCATCACCATCGGTGGGAAAAGATTGCTGGCTTGGAGTGGATAAATCATTGAATCACCAGCTTGAAGGCTCTGATGGATCATCTTCATTGCACCCTGAATGGCTCTATTATCCGAAATTGTTTGAGTGATCTGGAGTGCTTCGAGTGGGGGAACACGATGCAGCATTAATGTCCCAAGGGTATTAAAACATTGGGCAATAAAATGTTTTTTGAATAATTCCCCTAAGAGAGGAAAATATAAAAAAGCTCGATCTAGGAATCTACGAGGAGATTCTAAAATCCATGCAATTCTAAATGCTATAAAAAGGATTCCAATCAACAAGGCAATGAGCTCACAGTGACTCCCTCCATAACGACTTACTTCGAGTACACAATGGGTGAGCGGCGGGAGTGTTCCTCCTTCTAATGCCTCAGAAAAAACAAGTTCAAATTTCGGAATAATGAAGGTGACTAGAAAAATGACCGTGAGCAGTGTCATCATGAATACAAGAGTTGGATATACAAGTATCGAGCTCATTTTATTTTTGATTTTTTGCATCTTCTCTTGGAAAGAGACCAATCTACTTAAGACGGTACCAAGCATAGCACTCATTTCTCCTGCTCGAATCATCGTGAGATACAAAGATGAAAAAAGACGAGGGTGCAACTCTAAGGATTCACTTAAGGTGCTACCGCTTTGGATGTTTTTTATAACCTCAAGTAGTGTCTTCCTAAAAAAAGGATGAGGCTCTTGTCGTGCTAAAATTTCCAATGCACGCAAAAGGGGTAATCCTGCTTCAAGCAGAAGAGCTAACTGCCTTGTAAAAAGTTGAAGAACAGAAGGTGGAGTTCTTCTTTTTAAAAAAAATAGTCTGATCATTCCTGTCTCTTGGGGTGAATCATAAATTGGGTTATTTTTTGTGCTTCTTCCATGAGAAGAAAAATAGCAATTGAAATAGAAAAACCAATCAAGCTCGAGACAACTCGCTCCAAGCTAACATGTAAGTTACTATCAGGTGCAGGTAGCATGAGCACCGAGTAAGAAAACATGGTGCTGATGGCACGAAATAGTAATTGTTGTGAAACATAGTAGTGAGCTAACCACTCAAAAAATCCAAAGAGGCAGCCTAGGCTAAGAAGATAAATGCCAAAATCATTGGTCCATGCCACAAAAGCGACAATATAGGAAATCGAAATTATTGCTCCCAAAACATACCCTACCATTTTTTTTGCAAATGCTTCTTTAGAGCGCTCGAGTTCTAGATTGGTTATGCCAGCAATGCTAGCAATCATAAGCCGGGTAGATTCACCTGTCTTAATAGAAAGAGCGACAATAATGGAGGTGAAAACAACAAGAGCAATGCTAATGACACTAGCAAGAGGGGAGCGCAAGGAGGGATTATTTGTGGCAATCAATGTTCTTTGTAAAATCAGACCCACTCCATAGGTGACGATGATTGGAATAATTGATTGAGATAATAATTGAAGAGCATCCATGACTACATCGCTAGATGAAATGCCAAAAATGGCCTCAATACACATCGCTGCAAAATAAGCACTAAATGCGTATGCTGTACCTGTACCCAAACGATTTAAAAAAAAAATATACCCAACTGCACTGATGAACCCTATCAAGAAAAAATAAACCCAAGGTGACTCTGAGAGTAGCGTCATCAGTAGCACAGCACTAATCACTCCTAAAGTGACAGATCCTATACGAAAAAGAAAACCTTGAAACGATGGGACTGGCAGGAGCGAGAGGGAGGCCGACAAGCTGAGTGCAATGTAAGCATTAGGAACATGTAATGCTTCTACAATGAAGACGGTAATAGAGGTTCCAAAAGCAGCAGAGAGAGCGAAGGTAGTTGCCTCGTTGTTAACTGTTGCTTTGAGTGAACTCATAGCTCCTTTTCTTTATTAAAAAGTGGAGGGACAAAAGGGACAAAATCGGGTTCCTGAAGTAATTTCAATTGGTTTCCAAAAGGGGTTGTGCGTGTATCAATAATCACTGAGGCCTTACCCCCTAGGCGAAAATCGCCCTTCTCCTGTTCTTGAAGCACAATACGAATAGGAAAACGTGTTGCTAATTGAATAAAATCAAAGGTTGGGGGAACCACAGCAAGAACGCCTCCTTCTCCCGCAGTATTGCGTGAGGCTCCAACGTAAGGAAAGACTCCTCGTGAAATTCCTTGGACAATGCCAGAAATAGGAGTGTGACGTTTTGCCATTAAATAAACTCGAGCGCTTTGGCCCTCTTTAACATGATGAATGTCAATTTCCCGAAAGTTGGCAAGAACATACCAAATACTTGAATCAACAATAGTAAAGAGTTGTTCCCCTTTTCCAGCATAGGAACCAGGAGCAATCTTAAGATTTGTAATATAGCCATCACAGGAAGCATAAATCTTGCAGTAAGAGACATGAAGTTCTGCATTCCAAAGTTCTGCCTCGGCCTCTTCAATATGGGTATTTTTTCCATTTACTTCGGCCAGGTTATAGACAGCTTGCTCCACGAGCGCTTCTGATTCACGAACTAAGGCAGTGGTGCTTTCTGCGTAGGATTGGGCCTGTTGAACTTGATCGGCAGAAGCAAAGTTACCTTCTAGGAGTGGTTTTAATCGTTCGTAATGCATGACAGCATAGGATGCTTGTGCTTCTCGATCACGCAATGTGGCTTTGGCTGCATGTATTTGCTGCTCGAGTCCCTTGACCTCACTGCAGACGAGTTCTAATTTAGCTTTGGCGCGTGCTGCCTCTGCTTCATAAGGGCGTGAGTCGAGGGTCATAATAAGATCACCTCGTTTGACTTTTTGATTATCCACCACATGAAGCTCCACAATAGTTCCTCCAACTTGAGCAGCAACACCGACTGTATTTGCCACAATTTCAGCATCGTCAGTACGAGGAAAAGTTTGAATGTTATCCCACACTTTGATGATACCAATAAGCACCGTCAGAAGAATGATAGCTCGAAAAATAAAATGAATAATATTCGGATGTGATAGGAAATTGCTCCACGAATGAGTCGTGCTCAATAAGGCTGGTTGAGTTGATTGGGAATCTTCACTCATCGCGCTGCAAAAAACAAAAGCCAGGTCCAGAGTGTAATAGCACTGAATATTGCAGGAATCATTACTATGTGGGGTTCCAGAACGGAAGAACATTCCAAACGATGGGAAAGGATTCCTAAAAACCAGGTTCCCAAGATACCAACGAACATACATGCGAGCCATGCAGGAAAATAAGCTCCGGCAACATTAATCAGAGGATCTCCGCTAAATTTGATGATTGCTAACATGGGAATGGTTTTAATGGGGGAATACAGAAAAAAAACTGATAGATTTTCTAAGGGGGTACCAATTTAAAAGTAGCTGTCGTGGAAGTTGAAGGGTAAATAAGATTTAGCTTGATGACCAATTTAAATTTTCATGATTAAACTAGCTATTTCATACTGATCATGAAGAGGAGGTCGCGAAGGCTCACGTACCTGGTCCTAATAAGCTTTGCACGGCGCCTCATGACACTTCAGTATGAAATATGCGGGCTAATGTTACCACAGAAGGATCCCTTTATGTTTTAAGTCTATCTGGTGGTTCACTCTTGAAAGAACCGGCAAAAAAATTGATATTTTTCTAGCACATCGCTCTTTCAATGACCTCTCATTAATGAATCAAGAAGTATGAAATATTCACTCATTGTTCTAGCCCGGATATTTCATCGCGATTACCTACGGAAGCCGGGAAGTCAGATGGATGCTTCGAGCATTCCAGCTTCCGTAGGTGATTGGTATAAAAAATCCCTATTTCTTTTGATCGTTGCGGCATTTTTTTCCCCTGTCTTTGCGGTAGAAGTCATCGATCCCTCGGGCAAAAATTTATTTTCTTCTCCTAAAGATAAAAGTTTTATTTCTCATGAAGCGGCCTTAGCTGCTGCTTTTCATCCTAATGAAAAGTATCACTTGGGAAGCCTTATTGATTTAGCTCTCAAAAATAATCCTATGACTCGGGCTGCATGGAGTCAGGCCAAAGCAGCCTCTGCATCGGTAGGGGAAGCTCGTTCTCTTTATTATCCCTGGGTACGATCCGATTTTGTGGGGGGATACGATCAATCCTATCTTATCCCTGTAACAGGACCCAACGGAGCAAATCGCACTCAGGCTACCGTTTTTTTAAGCATGGAATATATCTTGCTTGATTTTGGGAGAAGGGATGCTGATGTGCAGCGTACGATCGCAATTTTTCACGCCCTAGGACTTACTTATCAACGTACATTACAAGAGGTCATTTTTAATGTTCAAAAAAATTATTTTTCATATGAAGCAGCCCTTTGGAAGAAAAAAGCAGCCGAAGCCAATCTTGTTTTTACTCAAACATTAAGTGACATGATTGTTCGTCAAAGAGTTACCGGACTCACTGCAGACCCCGAGGAATTAAAAGCACGTAAACGTGTTCTCGAATCTCAATATGAAGTAGAGTCCGCAATTGCCGTTGTGCGCAATACATTAGGAGAGCTCTGTATCACTGTCGGCATTCCTGCAAATAGTCCATTGGAGTTTGTGGAATCAGAAAAACCTCCCTCCACAAAAAAATTACGTGGTGATGCCAATGAACTGATTCAAGAAGCTCTCCGCTTGCGTCCTGATCTTGCAGCACGAGTGCAGGAGCTTAAAGCCAGTAAAGAAGCAACAAAAAGAGCCATGTCTGATTTTTTCCCAACCATTAAAATAGAAAGTCAATATGCTAATACAACGTTTGGATATCAGGGCTTTCAACCCAACTCTACTGCTAATGGCTACTTTAATGGAGTGGGTGTTCCCTACGGAAGTGCTTATGTAACGGCACATTGGGATCTCTTTGATGGATTTGATCGTGTCTTTAAAATGAAGCGTCGTCAAGAGGAGGACAAAGTGGCAGAACAAAAATTAAGAGAGACGCAACTTGATACAACGCGTGATGTTTGGACTGCTTATAATAACAGTCTTGCGGCTGCAGAGAGAGTCGGGTACGCAGAAGGGTTTGTTGCATCAGCAAATGAATTCTTTCGTTCTATTAGTGCTGCAACAGAAACAGGACTTGCAAATGTGACCGATTATTCTGAGGCGGGAAGTAATTTAAGTTTAGCACAATCAGAATTAGCAACAGCTGTCTCTGATTATTCTACAACACTAGCAGCCCTGGCACTAGCGGTAGGATCGACCGCACCATCATCAAAAGTAGTACAAGAGAGCCTGGGGGCTCCTGGTAAAGTCACAGGTCATCTGCTTTCAAAAGAAGCGGCTACATTTAAACCCAAGATAGCCTATTAAAAAAAATATTTTAACTCTTGTCAGGATAAACTCTCTTTGTTAAATTTCCCGACCCATGCCTAAACCCATTGCCCGTAGTAAAACTAAAAAGTCTGTTGCCAAGCGATTCAAAATCACTGCAACAGGGAAAGTCAAGCGCTCTAAAGCTGGTCGTCGTCACTTATTGGAGTGTAAGAGTTCTAAGTTGAAACGTAACATGGGCAAGTCAGCAATCGTTGAAGATTGTGATGTTAGTCGTATCAAGCTTAACCTTCCCTGGGGTTGATTCCCTCATAAATTCTGTTGATGCAGCGAGAAACTATGTCGTGTCGGTGCTCGCTTCCTCGAGTACTTCATGTGCACTTGATTGCTGAGTGCTGCCACTTCTTGTTTTTCATTTGCCTCAGCGTCTTTCTAAGACAATCAACATGCTGATTTAAATTTTAATTCCATTTTTTAGAAGAATTGAGATGACATGAGATCACCTAAACCTTTAATCTTTTAAATCCCTAAACATTTGTTCAGTTCTTTCTGACGAAGGAACCAAACAAATAAAACCGATTCATGGATCTGAATGTTCATTTTGAATATTCTAGCCGAGCAGGTGAGTTCCTGAATCATGAATAACAAACAGCCTGCTCGACGAGGCTCCTTGCTAAAAGCAAGGAGAACATACAATGCCTAGAGCCACTAATTCACCAGCTAGTCGCGCACGCCGCAAGCGGGTTATCGATGAAGCCGCTGGTTATCGCGGTCGCCGTTCCAAATTGTTCCGCTATGCTAAAGATGCACGGATGAAAGCCAAATATTGGGCCTACCGTGATCGTAAAACGCGGAAACGTAATGTTCGTGCACTTTGGATCACACGTCTCAATGCTGCTGTCCGTGCCCAATCTTTGACTTACAATCGCTTTATTGAAGGATTAAAGGCAGCCAATATTCTTCTCGATAGAAAAGTTCTTTCCGACATCGCTATTACTGATGAAAAGACATTTCTTGAGATTGTTTCGAAGGTGAAAGCATCATTAGCTGCAAAGCATAGTAGCTAGTGGAGAGAAGAGAGTGCGTGAGCATCTCGGCCTCCACCACTAAAATAGTTTCTAGAAGTTGAAAATAGCTTTTTCAATCACCGTGCTTTTGCGTGAAATCTTTGATTCAACAACAACAAGATGCTTCCTTAGCTGCCATTAAAACAGCTTCTGATGCTGCTGCGCTTAAAGAGGTACGTCTTCATTATCTTGGAAAGAGTGGTGCTATTTCTTGCTTAAGTGAGCAAATGCGTACTCTTTCCAAGGAGGAGCGACCTGCGATAGGACAACTCCTAAACCAATGGAGAAATAGCTTTACCGAGGTTCTTGAGGCTAAAGAAAAAATGCTCCTGGATCAAGCTGATGAAGCTTCCTTTGCGTCACTGGATCCGAGCTTGCCAGGAACAGCTTCATGGCAAGGGGCTCTACATCCACTCACCCTTCTTACCAATCGTATCGTACAGATTTTTCGTCGTCTCGGTTTTGCGATAGCTGAAGGACCTGATATCGATGATGAGTGGCATTGCTTTGATGCCCTCAATACCCCGCCTGATCATCCTGCACGTCAGGAGCAAGATACTTTTTATCTTCCTGATGGACGCCTGCTACGGACGCATACCTCCACTGTTCAGATTCGGGCGATGGAACAAACATCACCACCTTTGCGTATCATAGCCCCTGGGGCGGCCTACCGACGTGATGAAATTGATGCAACCCATTTATCTCAATTCACTCAAATGGAAGTTCTCTGCGTGGGAGAGGGCATTACCCTTGGAGATTTAAAAGGAACGGCTGAGTTTTTCTTTCGTGAGTTATTTGGACCCGAGACAGAATGTCGTTTTCGGCCGCATTTTTTCCCTTTTACTGAGCCAAGCTTTGAAATCGATGTGCGCGTTAAGCCTGCTTTCTTAGCTTCAAAATGCACTCCTGCTTCTTTCAAAGCTGAGTTTCTCAAGGAGGAAAAATGGCTAGAGCTTGCTGGCTGCGGTATGGTCGATCCCTCCGTTTTTGAGGCAGTGAATCAACAACGTAGTGATCAGGCCTATGATCCTGAAAAGATTTCAGGCTTCGCCTTTGGATTTGGCTTGGAGCGCCTTGTCATGATCCTAACTGGGATTTCTGATATTCGGATGCTCAGCGAAAATGACCTTCGATTTTTAAAACGATTTGCTGGGGAGTTTTAACTCGAATATTTCATACTCCATTTATTACGACTTGTGTAACGCTCTATGGCTACTACGTTGCTCTCGAATTGTGATTGGGGCGGTAGGGCTCATACTGCCCAGCATCCATCTGGCTTCCCGGCTTCCGTAGTAGATCTGGATGAAATATTCGGGTTAGCCCGTTCATGTAATTTCTAAGTAATTTGACTATACAATCCAATAATTCATTCTCTGATGAAAATCTCTCTCTCGTGGCTCCACGATTATCTTAAAACAACGCAAACCGCAGAAGCGCTAGCAGAAACGTTAACACGCTCTGGAATCGAAGTGAAGTCGATCACTACCTCCGGAGCTAGCATTGCTAGTGTGATCGTTGTTCAGATTCTCTCTTCGGAACAGCATCCTAATGCTGATCGCTTGTGTGTCTGTAAGGTCGATGAGGGAAGTGGAGTTCCACGTCAGATTGTGTGTGGTGCTAAAAATTACAAGGTAGGAGATAAAGTGCTCCTTGCCCTACCGGGAGCGGTTCTTCCAGGTGGAATCAAAATTAAAGTGGGTAAGCTTCGCGGAGTAGAGAGTGAAGGAATGATGTGTAGTGCAAAAGAACTTGGGCTAGGAGAAGGGGGGGAAGGGCTTCATATTCTCGATCCTAAGACCGTTATTGGGACTGAGTTTGGCGCGCTGTTTCCAAGTGATACAATTTTGGAGTTAGAAATCACTCCAAATCGTCCAGATTGGTTAGGACATGTTGGTGTGGCTCGTGAAGCTGCAGCTTTCGGAGCTGGGGAGTTTTTTCGCAATGAGGTGATACTCCCATTAGTAAAAAAAGAGAGTTCTCGTGCTGCTATTGAAGATTCTCATGCTTGTTCCTTCTATAGCTTACGCTCTATTTCCAATACTGCAGTCAAGACTAGCCCCTCATGGTTACAACAACGCCTTGAGGCGATTGGATTAAGAAGTATCAACAATATCGTTGATGTTACAAATTACGTAATGATGGAAATGGGGCATCCGCTGCATGCTTTTGATGCTGATAAAATTCAAGGAGCACTCACGGTTCGTTTTGCAACGGAGGGAGAAAAGATAAGCTTGCTCGATGGAAAAACATATTTACTACGATCTTCTGATCTGGTGATTGCCGATGAAAAGGGGGCTCAAGCCTTAGCAGGGATTATTGGTGGTCTTGAAAGTAGCGTTACCAAAGAGACAAAATCCATTTTATTGGAAAGTGCTGTTTTTAATTCTAGCATGATTCGCGCTTCTGCTCGTGCTCATGGATTAGCAACCGATGCTTCCTATCGTTTTGAACGGGGTTCTCAGGCAGATAATGCTAGAGAAGCTTCAGCACGTGCTACTGCTATGATCATTGAAATTTCAGGCGCTGTAGCATCTCATGAAGTTAGCATCGCTGGAGAAATGCTATTGCCAACTGAGGTCCTCTTTCGCTTCGATCGTTGTCGTCAGCTGCTTGGAATTTCTCTTCAAGATGAAGAAATTTCTTTGCTATTAAAAAAATTTGGACTCTTTTCCTGTGACACGGGGTGGCAAATCCCTCCGTGGCGTCTCGACCTCACGCGTGAAATCGACCTCATCGAAGAAGTCGCCCGTCTCTACGGGCTGGAATCGATCAAGGCTCGTACGTTAAGTTTTTCTGTTCCTTCAAGTCCAACCGATAAGATCCATGATTTTATGATGCTTTTGCGTCGGCGTTTGATTGCTAGTGGTTTTTATGAAGCCCGTACCAGTGCCTTAGTTCCACTAGAGAGCTCTTCCTCTGAGGCTCTGAGGCTTTGTAATCCATTAGGGGAACAACAATCGGTTTTAAGAGCAGGCCTGATCTCCGGATTACAAGAGGTGGTAAAGCATAATCTTTATCAGGGAGCACATTCGGTTCGCATGTTTGAAATGGGAAAAGTTTTTGGCAATATCACTAAAGAGGAAGAACGGATCTTAATTGGCCTTATCATGACCGGCAACGCCCTCCCTCTTTCCTGGCGAGAAGAAGTCCCGCGCTCGCTAGATCTCTTTGATTTAAAAGGAGTCCTTGATCATTTAGTTCCAGGAAAAATGAGTTATCGTCCTTCCGTACGAGCATTACCCCCAATAATGGCTAGGATGCTTGATGTTTTTTGTGATGGGCAATACTGCGGATATATTGGACTCATGGCTCCTGCAATGGCCCGTAAAATCACGGTGACAGGGCAGGAATACTCTCTCAGTGTTGCTGAACTCGAAGTGACTGCTCTTCAACATGCCGCAGAACGTGATTCATGGAAAAAAGAGGAGGGGCTTTCAAAACTTCCAACCATCACGCGTGATCTTGCAATGGTAATGGACACGCTAGTACCCTACGAACTTCTTGAAAAAGAACTCCAAGCAGCGCAAGAACCACTTCTTAAAAAGATCATCCCTCTTGATATCTTTATGGATCCTACTGGAGAGAAAATTGCAGTAGAAAAAAAATCAGTAACACTACAATTAACATTCCAACACGAGGATCGCACCTTAACTACTCAAGAAGTCACTTCTGCCTGTGATCGATTGATTGTTCGGCTCCAGGAGCTATTAGGTGTTGAAGTTAGATCGTAGATACATTAGCATCTCTATGCCCTGCGGTGTTCGAGATACCGGTATATATTGCTCCCGGACCTATGTAAAACATTACGGAAATCTCTACTAGACGAAATAATGACATGCCTTTATTGGACTTCAGCATTTCGATTAGCGATATCCACCTTTTCTTAATGGAACGGTTTAGCATCCTTAACGGCATTGCGGGGCACTTTCTTCCTTGCCATGATTAGCATGCACTATTCTGACTGCATTATGCTGCTCAGAGATTCACTAAGAATCAGTATGAAATATGCTCTGATAATTATGGCTCGGGATATGCCTTAATAAAGCGACTGAGCCAAATGCCTGGTGGAGTGATATGGCGCTCATGGGTCTTTTTATCGTAGGAAAAGAGCCCAAACTGTCCATGCCATCCTTCGGTCCATTCGTAGTTATCAACGAGTGTCCAAGGAAAATAGCCTCGAACATCGACTCCGTCATTGATAGCACGCCGCATTTGAGCGATGTGATTGCGAAAAAAAGAGATGGATTTCTGGGCGCTTTGAGTGGCAATTCCATTTTCTGAAACAACAATAGGCTTGTGATAGCGATCACGAATACAACAGAGGGTCCGATAAAGTCCTTCAGGGACAATTTCCCAGCCCATCTGGGTGTACTCGGAACTTCGTTCTCCCATAGGACGTACTAAGAGTTCACGAATACTGGAGCTTTTGGAGTAATAATAGTTCACACCAATGATGTCACAGGTATCAACAACCTTGTCGAGGTGGTCGTAGTTTTGTCGTTGATAAATATTGTAAATAAGGGCAGTAGGGTCATGAGTGAAGGAACGCCTGCATTCAGGGAGTGAATAAATTCCCATAATGATGGCATCAGGACGTTCTTTTCTCACGATTGCAGCGGCATCTCGAAACATAGAGGCTGCAGTATTCATCGCTTTTTTATAACCCATAGGATGAAGCAGAAGTCCTGGTGGCCAATGTCCAGCAATCCATCCAAGTTGCAAGGCCCCATTGGGTTCATTTTGTGGAACGTAAATCTGTACGTAGGGAGCAAGGGCATGGACGGTTCTTTCCATGTGAGCATGCCATGCTTTTTGAACATCAGGATGCGAAAAGTTAGATTGGTTTTTCTTTTTTCCATCATAAAGCCAATCTGGAAAAGTAAAGTGCCAGAGAGTGACAATGGGTTCAATACCATTGGCCTTGAGACGGCGTGCCATGGAGACGTACTGGTTCAAGGCCTCATGATTAATCACTCCTGGATGGGGTTCAATACGAGCCCATTCAATACCGAAACGAAAATGATTCACTCCGAGTTTTTTTGCTGCCGCTATATCTCGATCAAACTCACTCCAAGAAAAAACTGCATCATCTCCGCGCGGCGGTACTAAGCCCTCCTCGGCATAACGATCCCAATCAGTTTTAAAATACCATGATGAGTTACGTGGATAGCCGCGATCTTCATTTTGAAAAGAAGCAGTAGAGATGCCCCACCAGAATGGTTCCTTGGGAAGTGGCTTCAGGACAACTTTGTTAGCAGGTGTGTGATAATGGCCTGGTGCAGTAACACAGCTACTAAAAAAAACAAGAGTGAGGAAGCAAAAGAGAATTCTTAACATTGGTCTCGTAGTGAAGATGGATGCTTGATATGAAAGTCAACTACTAGTAACTAAGGAAGTCATCACATATGAAGCAAATAATTTTATTACTACTCTTTTTGAATACCTGTTTTGGAATTTCTTATGGATTAGACCGCCTTTTACCTGATTTAGTGATTATGAAAGATGGGACACGCTATGAAGGATTAATCATTAAAAGTAATGCCAAAGAAATTATCCTCCAGCAGTCCTTAGGAGAACGAATTATTAATAAAGCCTCCGTGCAACGTATCAATGATGCTGATAAAAGCATGGTCTACTTTGCTGATCTTGTGGACCCAGATAAGGCTCCTCCTTGGCGAATGATGGTTCAAGACCTAAGGTGTAATGATATGGTAAAATCTTTTTTTCAGATACCGGCTACCAGGATCGATGAAGGGTATTTAAAAAATGTCCCTTATCTCTCCTTTCAAGTGAACAATCATGGAGAGATGAATGTTTATGGAAATCCTAAGGATCCTGCCTGCGTTGAGCTTGGTAGCTATGCACGGGGAGAGCGGCTAGAAAAGTTTCAAGAACTCGCACGAGAATTTTTGGCAGGTTATATTTCTTCACGTTCAGCACTTGCTACCTTTTATAGTCTTAACCTCAAGGGGGAAGAGAAACGTGCAGGAAAATTTATTTTTAAAATTAAGCCGCCTACCGAATCTGACTCATTCGGGGCATGGTGGATTTCCATTTATGATCCAGAGCGGCTTGCCAAGGCTCGTTTGAATGATGCCGAATATCAAAAACTCACATTACCTTTTGATCAAATTCGAAATAAAAATGGAGTATTGAAAAAAAACAGGGAGCTACAGCATCATGATTTCCTTCAGACATCTATGATGGATTGGTTTGGTAAGCTTCCAGGATTTTACGGTTTTTACCGTGATGGAGCGAATCAATTAAAGGTTGTTCCCTACATCTCCTCTTCCAACTAAAACAGAGATGACATTTCTAAAAACCAAACCGATGCGATGTTATTTTTTTTCAGTATTAGTGATTTTATTTTTTCTTACCGGTTGTGCATTGCACCCTTTAGGACCTCTTGATAAAGCACCAAGGCATCAAGCTGCAAAAAATAGTGGCTATCACCCTTTTGCCTGGGGGATCTCAACGAGTAGTTTGCAGTATGAGGATCGTTCTAAAAAATCGGGAACAAAAGAATATTTTGAGCGTGATTGGGATATTTTGGTTCAAGATAAGAAAGCTCCTCCTGTTGGTAACGCACTCTACAGCTGGTCTCATTTTGATAAGGATCTTAAAGCACTCAAAAAAATTGGGGTTAATTCCTATCGTTTTAGTATTGAATGGGCCCGTGTTGAACCTCGTCCGGGGGAGTACAACGAGGAAGCAATTCATCGCTATGTTGCGATGGTACGGAAGCTCAAGGAAGCTGGGATTGAGCCCTACGTCTGTCTCTGGCATTTTACGTTTCCTTCTTGGTTGGTGGACAAAAAAAATGGTGCAAATACAAATTGGTTGAATCCTTTAGCACGCTCACATTGGAATCGCTATGTTTCTAGAATGGTCCAGGAGATGGCTCCCTATGCCACTTATTACGCGCCTCAAAATGAACCCAATGGTCAAATTTTAACTGCTTACATCGTGGGCTTATGGCCCCCCAATCACACTTTAGATTTTCAAGGTTATAAACAAGCCATTGCTGTTAGTGCTGACTTTTTCCGTGATGCTGCTGCTCGTATTAAAGAAATCCAACCAGATGCGAAAATTGTAAGCATAGAGGCTATTCCTTACTGGTATCATGGTCCACTTGATCCTGGTGGGATGATATACAACACGGTTGAGCACAATGCGTTTGATCATCTTGATAAAATCTACGACGTCTGTGATATCATTGGATTTAATTATTATTACAGTCAGATAGCCGGTCCTCTGAGCATGTTAACTCAAGGAAGTCATCGTGGAACTCATTTTACCATGATGGGATGGCATATTGATCCACCAGCTCTTGGGAAACTGATTCGTCAAATTGGAAAGCGCTATGATAAACCGATGATGATTACAGAAAATGGAATAGCCACTTTAAATGAGCAAAAGAGGATTGAATATCTTCATGACCACATTGCACAGCTTCAAAAAACACGTGAAGAAGGATACGATGTCAAAGGGTACTTCATTTGGTCACTAGCGGATAACTATGAGTGGCACTACGGATATGTTCCCAAATTCGGATTGGCAACAATGGATGAAAAAACTTTCCAAAGAAAATTAAAATCTTCTGCTTTTTACTACCGTGATGTCATACGTGCATCTGAAAAAGCAAGAAAGGTTGTTCCAGATCCCTAATAGAAGCGTTCTCATCAAACGATCAAAAAGAGTTAACCCGCCTATTTCATACCGATTCTGCTGCGGCTTGCGAAAACCTGATGGATACTGCGTCAGCTTCGAATTGCTCCTCGGGCAGTATGAGACATACAGCCGTCGTCGCAATCCATCACCTTCGTTGACTCGCTTGCTCCCGCTCGTCTCGCCCTTTCAGGGCAGTCTCCACCGCAGTCTCCCGACCGCCGGTGGTGTCTGCATCTGGATTCGCGGCGCCTCACGACGAACCAGTATGAAATATGCGGGTTAACCCCTTATTTGCTTCTTCTAGGAGTTTGCATTTGAGTCAATATCACTTCTGCGATAAAATACTGAACCTATGAATCATCTCCCCCTGTTAGCATCGACTTTATTCTATTTTTTAAGTTGTTGTTCAGCAGTTGTTAGTTTTCGCTCCGGTGAATTTCGTGCAGGGCGTTTTAACGTGATCACTATCGCCCTTGGGGTCATTGCTCAAAGTTGTTTTTTAATACAACAGGGAAAAATTGATCAGGCATGTCCGATTCGAACGCTTCCTGAGATTATCATTTTTTTGAGTTGGGCTATTGGTGTTTTTTATCTCGTGATTGGAACCACCTATCGTATTTCGCTCATGGGCACTTTCACGGCACCGCTTATTCTTGGACTTCAATCGATGGCACTTCTTTTGCCTGCCGAAAAGATAACCTCCATGATGCCCATGAATCCGTGGATTGAAGCGCATGCTGCTGTGTCGCTCGTAGCCTTTGGAGCCTTTGGATTAGGTTCTATTTCAGGAATAATGTTTCTTTTCCAAGAGAGACAACTTAAGTCACAACATCCCGATCCTATTTTTCATCATCTTCCCCCAATACGTATTTTAGAAGAGGCGACTATTCGGTTGCTTTGGATGGGATTGATTTTGCTTACAGTGAGTTTTGCAGCAGGATGGATAGGTTCCCGCTCCATTTCAGGAACGAAATTTGGGGTCTCTCTTCTTCTTTGGGGAGCCTACTCACTCATTCTTATTTTAAATCAAAAAAATCGATTATCCGGACATCGTTTTGCTTTCTTCGCAATTTTTATTTTCTTTTGTGCACTCATGATTCTCCCACTCATCCGCTATCTCTCTGATCTTGCCGTTAGATGAATATCTTCTGTGCAGGTCTCAATTATAAAACGACTTCTCTTGAAATAAGAGAACGCTTGGCTGTGAGTGATGATGAGATGGAAAAATTACTACGTCAAATCCACTCTATTGAGGGTGTTTTTGGAGCTGTCGTTCTCTCAACGTGTAATCGAGTTGAGTTTTATGCTTCAACCTTGTGCCCCCTTCAGGCACTAGGTGGGTGTCGTTCTATTCTTCAGGAACAAACAGGAATGGATATTCCTCTTTATCATTACTCAACTCCAGATGCCGTTCGACACCTCTTCAGGGTTGCTAGCGGTCTTGATTCCATGGTTATTGGAGAGACAGAGATTTTTGGACAAGTGAAAAATGCCTACTCATTCTCTGCCAAAAGAGATATGACCACCCATACGCTACATCGTCTTTTTCAACATACCTTTCGTGTTACAAAACATGTGCGTACAGAAACAAACATTACTCGTGGAGCCTCTTCAGTTGGATCGGTTGCCGTCCAGCTTGCAGAGAAAATCTTTGGAAAATTAGAACAGTGTCGTGTGATGATTTTAGGAGCAGGAGAGATTAGCGAACGAACGGCACGTAGTCTTCAATCTCGGGGAGTGAGGAGCCTTATCGTCTCTAATCGTCATTACGATAAAGCGGTTGCCTTAGCCGCTGAAATGGGAGGTATGGCCCTTCACTTTGATCATTGGGATAAAAATATACTCGATGTGGATATCATTATTAGCGCGACTGGAGCACCTCATGCCATTCTCACTGTTGAGAAACTCAAGCCACTTTTAAAACAACGTCAAGGACGCCCCCTCTTTATCATCGACTTAGCAGTGCCACGAGATGCGGAGCCATCGATTAACAAGATGGAGGGAGTCTTTCTCTATGATATCGATAGTCTTCAAAAAATTGCTTCTGAATCGATCGAGGTTCGCCGCCAAGAAGTGGTCCGTTGTGAATCACTCATTGAGGAAAATGTGAGAGAATTTCTTCGTTGTATGAAAAATAAAACACTCTTTCAGCAAGCTCACTAAAAAAAGAATTTTTTTATCATGGTACCCACATCTTTTTATATTGGAACTCGTGGAAGTGCTCTGGCACGGGCTCAGACAATGCTTTTTTCCACTCTGTTGCAAGGGGTGCATCCCAATCTCCAGTTAGAACAAAAAATCATTACCACAGTAGGGGATGCCCATCCTAAAATGGCTATTCATCAACCGACATCCGAATCGAGCGGCCTTTTTACTCGTCAGCTAGAAGAGGCATTGCTTTTGCATGAAATCGATTATGCAGTCCATAGCCTCAAAGATCTTCCTGTGATCATCCCTTCTGGACTCAAACTTGCTGCGATTCTTCCACGGGCTAGCAGTAGTGATTTACTCATAACACTCCGGCCGGGCGGGCTTGCAGCATTACCCTTGAACGGGGTTCTTGGAACAAGCAGCCCTCGTCGTACTGAAATTTTAAAAAACCAACGCACTGATCTTTCTTTTATGACACTACGAGGTAATGTTCCAACACGATTGCGCAAACTTGCTATGAATCAATCTCACTATCCTCTCGACGGCTTGGTGCTTGCCCGCGCAGGGCTGGAGCGGCTTGGATATGATTTAAAAATAAGTGAGGGTCAGGGAGATTTTATTTTTGATCAGACCAGACTTTTTGTTGCTGAGCTTGGGATGATGCTCCCTGCTCCAGGACAGGGGGCCATCGCTATTGAGACACGTGCTGAAGAGAGTTCCTCCTCTGCTGCGGCCTATGCAGCTGCACTCCATGATGAAAAGACGGATCGTTGTGTTACTGCAGAACGTCTATTACTTCATTACTTAGGAGGGGGGTGTCATATGGCTCTGGGGGCTTTAGCAACGCTTGATTCAACATCAGATCACCTTCATCTTAAAGGAATCTATTTCTCATCCGCAGGAGCTCCAGCTCGCAAAGGAGAGGCCACTGGCAAGACTCCAGAAGAGGTGGCTCTCCTTGTGGCACTACAGCTCGGTGATAAAATAGCTTTCCAGGGCTCTAATACTCTATGAATCAAAAATCAACTTCTCCTAACTCCAAAAGAAAAATAAAACCTCCCCAAAAGCATGATGGTATTTGTTATCTAGTGGGGGCAGGTCCTGGTGATCCTGGGCTCCTCACTCTTCGTGGAAAAGAATGTCTCTCGCGTGCTGAGGTTGTTCTTTATGACTATCTTTGTAACAAAGAGCTTCTTCGTCATGTTCCTCCCAACGCAGAAAAAATCTACGTTGGCAAGAGTGCAAAAAAACATGCTCTACCTCAGCAAGAAATTAATGAGTTGCTTGTGAAAAAGACACAAGAAGGTCACCGAGTTGTACGTCTTAAGGGAGGAGATCCTTTTCTCTTTGGTCGTGGTGGAGAGGAGGCTGAAGCCTTAGCACATGCCTCTCTACGTTTTGAAATTGTCCCTGGGGTTACCTCTGCCATTGGGGGACTTGCTTATGCTGGCATTCCGGTTACCCATCGCAGTAATAATTCTCAACTCACGATTTTTACTGGTCATGAAGATCCCTCCAAAGAGGCCTCATCCTTAAATTATCACTCCCTAGCGACAGCTCCTGGAACCAAAGTCATGCTCATGGGTGTTGAACGATTGAGTTCGATTACGCATTCCTTGATTGCTGCAGGAATGGAATCAACAACTCCTGTAGCCCTTGTCCGATGGGCTACAACAGGCCGTCACAAGACCATTACCGGAACGCTTGAAACAATTGCTTCTATTGCTCAGGAAAAGCAATTTTCAGCTCCCTGCATTGCTGTTTTTGGGGAGGTTGTTTCTCTTCGAAAAAAACTGAACTGGTTTGAGACACGTCCCCTTTTTGGACGTTGTATTGCTGTCACTCGTACTCGCGATAAAGCTAGTGAATTGGTTAAGCTCTTACGCGAGCTCGGTGCTGATGCCTTTGAACTTCCTACCATTCGTATAGAAGCGATTCAAAAGAAAGAGGAACGAGAAGCCTTTGCTGAGGCTGTTACTGCTGCCCATCAGTATGATTGGATTGTCTTTACAAGCCCTAATGGAGTGACTTCTTTTTTTGAAGCCTTTTATCTCCACCATCATGATGCTCGTTCATTAGGAGCAGCGCGTATTGCAGCCATTGGTCCGGGAACTGCAAAAAAAATAGAAGAGTATCGTTTTTCAGTAGACCTGATTCCTCCTCAATTTGTGGCAGAATCCTTACTCGAGGAGCTGAAAAAAGTGAATGTAGAAAATCTGCGTATTCTATTACCTCGGGCTAGCGGAGCTCGAGAATTATTAGCAATAGCTCTTGAAGATCTTGGAGCCATTGTCGATGACGTTCCTGTTTACGATACTCTTCCCGAACTCAATGATGAAGGTGGGGGGCTTCAACGTTTTTGTGAAGAGAAAGTCGATATGATCACCTTTACTAGCGGCTCAACAGCAGAACATTTTCAGGAACTCCTAAAGAAAAGAGGATTCCCATTTCCTGCTAACTGCGCTACGGCAAGTATTGGTCCGGTGACCTCAAGTGTGATGCAAGTACTGGAGATGCCTGTGAGCGTGGAGGCCGAAGAGCATGATATTCCTGGGCTTGTGGAGGCGATTGCAAAATACTTTACTCCCAAAGTTGAAATCTAAGTTATTTATTTGAACCTCTTTTGTACTATGGGTTTTTTGTTACGCATCTGGTTGTTATTGGCTCTTCTTCCCTTGAGTTCTTTACTGGGAGCGACTTCAGAAACCACATGGACTCTACTCTCCAACCGAGAGTTTGGAACAATCAACCCTTCTGCTGTACTACGCTCTTTTTCTTTTAAGAATGGAGTAGAGGAAGACGTAGAAATGAATGCCCTTATTTTTCAGGAGAAAGATTTTTCGCTGCTAGTGATGGATTATCCATTACAGAATAAATCGCTTTTAGAAGCAGTCAGAGAGGCCTCGTGTAGTGCTGGGGTTAACGGTGGATATTTTCAGCTCAGTGGGACTCCTTTGGGACTTCTAATGCACCATGGAACAATGATCCATCCATTACAGCATGCAGGTATTCTCAGTGGACTCTTTGTCAACACACCTCATGGGATGAGTCTGCTTCGCACTGGAGAACCTATTCCTCCTGATGCTACTGAAGTGCTTCAAGCAGGCCCCTTCCTTTTTGATCATGGGCATCCAGTCATTGGCTTGGAATCAACAAAAAAGGCGTACCGAACTTTTTTAGCAACGAATGGACAGGGGGTATGGATGATGGGTGTTATCTCACCAGTGACTCTTGCTGAGGCCGCTCAAATTCTTTTTACTCTTCGCTCTACCCCTATTCCTGGACTAACAACAAAATTCCTTACACGAGCCTTGAACCTCGATGGAGGCTCCTCATCCGGTTTATGGGCTGATACAAAGCCAATCTCTTTTTCGTTTCGTACTGATGTTTGCGTACGAGATTTTTTGGGATTGAAAGTAAAAAAAGAGCATTAGTGTATTCAAGCGCTTCTATCATGCCCTTTGGAATTTCATGAACTAAACTTTTGAGCTAGGAGAAATCTTCTTATAAAAGGGTAAGGTCGTCACCACGGCTTTGTAACGCTTTCCGCGGATATCGATTTCCAAAAATGTTTCTAACTTAGTGAACTCGATTGGGAGATAAGCCATGGCAATTCCTTTTCCTAGAGAGGGAGAAAAAGCACCGCTTGAAATTTCTCCAAGCAGCTCTTCTCCAGAATAAATCTGATAATGAGAACGAAGAGGTGGGCCCTCTTCACATAGTTGGAGAGGGGTGAGTCGTTGGGTAACTCCTAAAGCAGACTGCTGTTTTAATACTGCACGACCAATGAACTCTCCCTTGAGGGGGTCATGGAGGGCTACAAATTTTTCAAGACCTGCTTCAAGCGGTGTTCGCTCCATTGAAAGATCGGAACCATTCAGTGGGTAGCCCATCTCAAGGCGTAAGGTATCCCGTGCTCCAAGGCCACAGGGCTTGGCTCCAGCAGCTACAAAGGATTGCCACAGGGTGAGTCCATCCTCCTTAGTTACAAAAATTTCAAAGCCATCTTCGCCAGTATATCCAGTACGTGCTATCAAAGCTGATTGATAACCAGCAATAGGAGCAATTTCATTTCGTTTCAGAGGCTTGAAATCTGGAAGTACTTTGGTGAGGATTTCCTCAGCCTTTGGCCCCTGCAATGCAAAGGCTGCTAGCATTTCACTTTTGTTTTCCACAATGAGTGCTCCCTCGTGGGGGAGCTCTTTGTTTAACCAGGTAACATCCTCTTCAAGCCGAGCTGCATTGATCACAAAGAAAAATTCGTTTTCCTTGGTTCTATAGAGAATGAGATCATCAATGACCCCTCCCTCATGATTGAGCATTATTGTGTACTGCCCACGTCCCACAGCTAATTTTCCAACACGATTGGTAAAGAGGGTCTCAAGCCACTGGGAAGCTTGTTCACCAGATACAAAAACTTCCCCCATGTGCGATACATCAAAAATACCAGCACTGGAGCGTACTGCTTCGTGCTCCTCCTTAATGCTTGTGTAGTAAACGGGCATGGACCACCCTGCAAAATCAATCATACGTCCACCAGCTTCACGGTGTGCTGGTTCGAGAGGAGAGTGTTTCATTAGGAAAAATTCAAGTAGGTGTAAGAAGATAATGTTCGCTCGTATTCGCTAAGTAAACGCATTCCTTCATTAGGCTTCAGTCGGTCACTTTTGATAGCAGCATCGAGTTGGGTTTTAATGCGACGGACCA
Organism: Verrucomicrobiota bacterium; assembly: GCA_008932965.1. Lineage (GTDB taxonomy): Bacteria > Verrucomicrobiota > Verrucomicrobiia > Chthoniobacterales > UBA6821 > CAIWMF01. The sequence continues at coordinate 19,121 of WBXG01000003.1, read as the reverse complement.
TTTCTTTAGTATCCCACTGAGTATGGGTTAAAACGCTACCTACTGTTGTTCCTGGAATCACTTCTTCAATGTAGTAACCATCTTCTTCATCTTCATCTAAGAAGACATGCATTTCATGAACACGCCCAAAAAGATTGTGATGATCCCCCATAATATCTTGGTAAGCTCCAGTGAGGAAAAATCCTAAATAGTAAGGCTCGTTAGGGCGAAGTTCATGGAGTTGCAATGTAGGCCTTACATCTTGAAAATCGATAAACTTCGCAATTTTTCCATCAGAGTCACACGTGATATCAACTAAAGTTCCTGAGCATTCTGCTTTTTCATGGAGACGATGAATCGGCATAATAGGAAAAAGTTGTCCTAAGGCCCAATGATCAATGAGGGATTGAAAGACTGAAAAATTACAAATTAATTGATCTGCAAGTGAGATTTCAAGCTCCTTCACCTCTTCTGGAATATATTTCACTCCTTGATAGAGCTGCACCACCTGAGTAGCAATTTCCCAGTAAAGAGCATCGATTTTGGCTTTGGAGCGAAGATCAAGTAATCCTAGCTCAAACATCGATTGTCCTTGATCTCGGATCTGTTGGGCTTCGTGGAGGTGTTCCTGCCGTCTTTTTTTGTTGAGGGTATTTCTAATTTCCAACATTTCACTCACAAGCTTATGATCTGAAGGTGCGGCAATCACAGAAGCAGAGGCATGATCTTTTTCAATAGCTCCAAAAGCCTCTACAATTAAGACGGAGTGAGGTGCTGCGATATATCGTCCACTTTCACTTACTAAAATGGGATGAGGAACCTTCTCTGAATCGCAGACCTCCATGATATTATAAACAAGAGCCCTTGTATATTCGTGAACCGAGTAATTAGCAGAGCTATCAAATGAAGTTCGTGACCCATCATAATCAATGGCGAGACCACCACCGACATCGAGATATTCAAGGTGATGTCCCATTTGATAAAGTTTGGCATAAAAGCGAGTGGCTTCGCAGGTTGCTCGGTTAATTGTGCTAATATCTGGGACTTGAGATCCTACATGATAATGGAGCATCTTGAGTGCCTCAGGAATACCAGCAGCATGGAGAATATCACTCATCTCCACAAGCTCTGCAGTATCAAGTCCAAATTTAGCATTTTCTCCACCGCTTGTAGCCCATTTTCCAGCACCTTTGGAAAGGAGGCGAGCTCTGGCTCCAATAAGAGGGGTCACTCCCATCTGTTTTCCAAGTGCTAAAATCTGATGAAGCTCTTCGAGTTTTTCGACAACTAAAATCACTTTTTTTCCAAGCTTCACTCCTAATAAAGCTGCACGAATCAATTCGAAATCCTTATAGCCATTTCCGATGATCAAACTCTCTGGATCATCATGCACAGAGAGGGCAGCGATCATTTCAGGCTTACTTCCAGCCTCCAAACCAAAGTGGTATTTTTTTCCAGCATCTACAATTTCCTCCACAACTTCATGAAGCTGATTCACCTTGATTGGAAAAACTCCACGATAAACATTTTTGTATCCAGCCTCTTGAATAGAGCTTTCAAAAGATTCATTAAGTCGACGCACACGATCACGCAAGAGATCTTGAAAACGAATTAAAAGGGGAGCGCGCAATCCACGTTCTTTTCCCTCTGCAACAAGTGCCATTAGATCGATGGCTTTATCCTCTTCACGTGTTGGGAGAATTGCAACGTGACCTTGCTCATTGATCTTGGCGTAGCCTTCAGACCATTGATGGATATTATAGGAGGAGGTGCAATCGGCTGCAGGTTCTAGCACGTTATCAAATGGAGGAGGAGTTAATTCAGACATGAAGGATATTAAAGATAGAGCGTGGCTGCAGTAAGATGTTATTTATTTTTTGAGGACTCCATCATGAACCATGCATGCGGCCACAAAAGCCTGAAAGAGTGGGTGAGGGGCATTGGGCTTACTTTGAAATTCTGGGTGAAATTGAACTGCAATGAACCATGGGTGATTAGGAATCTCGATCATTTCAACAAGGTCTCCATCTAATGAGGTTCCAGAAACCGTAAGACCCTCTTTTTCCAATGATGCACGATAAGTGTTATTAAATTCAAAACGATGCCGATGTCGCTCTGCAATTTCATAGCGACCATAAATACGTTGAGCTGCAGAGCCCTCTTTCAAAATGGTAGGCCATGTTCCTAAACGCATAGAGCCCCCTTTTTCAGAGACTTCCTTTTGCTCTTCAAGCAGACAAATCACAGGGTGTGGAGTGGAGGGATCAAACTCTGTACTGTTAGCCCCGGCAAGCTGACAAACATTCCGAGCAAATTCAATGGTTGCAATTTGCATTCCTAAGCAGAGCCCAAGATACGGAATAGAGTTTTCTCGTGCATAACGAGTGGCAGTGATTTTTCCCTCAGTACCTCGGTCTCCAAAGCCACCTGGAACAAGAATTCCAGAGACATGAGCAAGATACTTTTCTGGGCCATAGCGTTCGATTTCCTCAGCATCCACGACCACAATGGAAATACCGCAATCATTGGCTCCTCCAGCATGTGTTAATGATTCATAAATACTCTTATAGGCATCTTGTAATTCGTATTTGGAGATAATGGCAATTTTTACATGATGAGTAGGATAGACGATTGTCTTGACTAAATGGCGCCATGCCGACATCTCAGCAGGAGGACTCTGAATTCCAAAAAGGCGACACACCTTTTCATCAAGTCCCTCTTGCTGGAGTAAGAGGGGGTATTCATAAATGGAGTGCTCCACATCACGAGCTTCAATGACTGCATCCAGTGGGACGTTACAGAAAAGGGAGAGTTTTTCTCGTACTTCCTGATCGAGTGGACGCTCTGTCCTACAAAGCAGAACTTGGGGTTGTAATCCGATTTCACGCAGCTTTGCTACACTTTGCTGGGTGGGTTTTGTCTTGAGCTCTCCAGCCGCTTTAATAAAGGGAACTAAGGTCACATGCATGAGAATTGCATTCTCAGGACCGACTTGAAGAATGAATTGACGGATCGCTTCCAAGAAAGGCAGCCCTTCAATATCTCCCGTTGTTCCTCCAATTTCTGTGATGAGGATATCTGCATTCATCGTTTCTTGAAACAAACGGATACGAGCTTTGATTTCATCGGTGATATGAGGGATCACCTGAACTGTTTTTCCTAAGTAATCTCCACGCCGTTCCTTAGAAAGGACCGTCTCATAGACCTGACCACTCGTCACATTGTTGGCGCGAGTCAATATCGCATTGGTAAAACGCTCGTAATGTCCTAAGTCCAGATCAGTTTCAGCACCATCGGCAAGAACATAGACCTCTCCATGCTGGAGCGGATTCATTGTCCCAGGATCGACGTTGAGGTAAGGATCAAGCTTCTGTAACGAAACACGTTGTCCTCGACGTTCTAGCAATGTACCTAACGAAGCAGCTGCAAGGCCTTTTCCAAGAGAGCTAACAACCCCACCTGTGACAAAAATGTATTTCATGTACCTAAGAACATAAAAGATGTCTGCAGAAAATCCAGCTTCGTGATAAAAAATTTTTCGAACTCGAATGTTTCATACTCCTTATAACGATCAGTATGAAATATCCGGGCAAGGCAGGTGTTCGGTATGAAATATTTAGGCTAGTGCCTGTGCCAAAAAATTGCGGCGCTCGCTATGTTCCTCGTCACTTAAAACAGAAACGGAGGTGCCAACGATCATTTTAGGAAGTTGAATCCAAGAGCGACATCCCCCAAAACGTTTCTCCATGGTGATTTGAAATGGAATATCAAGGCGATAGACACGAACAAAAGCCACATGAATCCCAGGAATATTTTTCTGATGTTTTTCGGTATAACCAAAGCGCTCTTCAATGACCGACTCCTCAAGAATATGAAAAGAGGCGAGACGAGTTAGCTTCTTGCGATCGGTGATAAAATCATTCCACTCTATTGAAGCCATATACTCCAAATTGAAAACTTCGGGAGCTTCCTCTAAAATTGCAGAGGCACGCAGGGGACGTATCTTTTCAATTTGTCCATGAAACCATGTCGGAAAGAGAAAAAATTCGGAGTGCTTAAAACCAAATCCCTCTTTTCCCTCAGCGATTCCTCCCTTGCGTAGTAAAAGACTTTGATCTCCAGAACCAAGCGCTTCACAAACGAGAGCCCATTCTTTGAACGCAAATGGTTCTATAGAATTAAAAGCATTCCTCAACATGATAGAAAAATAAATGCTCTCACCTTATTTTACAAGCATCCTAAACGGGAATGAGTGATGAAGCTGAGTGCACGACACATTAGTATGAAATATGCGGACTAGATTACTTTGTTTTTGATTCTCCTCGAGGCGGGCTAAAACGAAAGATTGTTTCGTTGGGCTTCATGAGGTCGAGTCGATCTCGAGCAATGAGTTCTAGGTATTCCTTGTCGTGTTGAAGTAAATAGAGCTCCCTTTCTCGATGGGTCGTCTCTTTTTGTAATTTTGTTAATTCATTACGATCTTTTTGTAATGTGTGGCGCATTTGCGAGAGTTTTTTCCATTCTGGATAAAAAGCCATGAGCACAAGTGCCAAAACACCCAAAAATATGAGCATGAGCAACAGACGGTTAATTATTGGAAGAAGCGTCGTCTGTTTCTCTCGCCTGGAGGTACTTTGATGAGTACGAGATCGGTGCATGATGTTCGTCAAAACTTGTAATCACTACCCCACATGGGGCTATCGCAAAAAAAGGAGCTTGAAATAAGACTTTAGGAGAGTGGCTTTTTATTTGTTTTGCTCTTCCTTGGCAGCACATCTCGTAGGATCCAAGCTCTCTTTGAGATGATACATTTCAACCAAAGATATTATAACAGGCGTTCTTTCCAAGCTCTTCTTCGATTCGAAGAAGCTGATTATACTTGGCAATTCGGTCCGTACGGCAGAGTGAGCCTGTTTTAATTTGGCCAGCGTTGGTTGCTACTGCAATATCCGCAATGGTGGTGTCTTCCGTCTCTCCCGAGCGATGACTGATCACACAATGATAGGAATTTTTTTGGGCACACTCGATCGTGTCAAGTGTTTCAGTTAAAGAGCCAATTTGATTGACCTTAACTAAGATGGCATTAGCAACTTCCCTTTCAATTCCTCTCCGAAGGAATTCAACATTAGTGACAAAAAGATCATCTCCTACAATTTGAATTTTTTCACCGAGCACCTCGGTCATTAACTTCCATGTCTCCCAGTCATTCTCAGCACATCCATCTTCAATAGAGATGATCGGATATTTATTACAGAGTTCTTGGTAATAGCTGATGAGCTCACTACCAGTACGTTTGGATCCATCCGATTTTTTAAAATGATAGATTTTCTCTTCCACGTTATAAAATTCGCTTGAGGCAGCATCAAGTGCAATGAACACCTCTTTTCCTAATTGATAACCAGCTTTCTCAATTGCTTGAGATATGAGGTCTAGAGCCTCTTCAGTCGACTGGAGCTTCGGTGCAAAACCACCTTCATCACCAATCGCTGTGGAGAGTCCTCGATGCTGGAGAAGACCTTTTAAGGAATGAAAAATTTCGGTTCCCCCGCGAAGTGCTTCCGAAAAGGAGGGGAAGTTGCGTGGTATAATCATGAACTCTTGAAAATCAATCGGTGCATCCGAGTGAGCGCCACCATTGAGGATGTTCATCATTGGTACTGGTAGTACTTTTGCGTTGGGTCCTCCAAGATACTTATAGAGGGGCATATCAAGCTGTGCTGCGGCTGCATGAGCCACGGCAAGAGAGACTCCAAGAATGGAATTGGCTCCTATTTTTTTCTTCGTAGTAGTGCCATCAAGGTCCCTCATAAGCTGATCAATCGTGACCTGTTCTAATGCATCGTGGCCAAGAAGCTCCTCTGCAATAGTAGTGTTAACATTGTTAACAGCAGTACGAACTCCTTTTCCAAGATAGCGATTCTTCTCTCCATCGCGAAGTTCCAGTGCCTCGTGTTCCCCTGTGCTTGCACCACTTGGAACAGCAGCGCGCCCTAAAGCGCCACCGGCGAGTTGAACTTCAGCTTCAAGAGTAGGATTGCCACGAGAGTCTAGAATTTCTCGAGCATGGATGGAGGTGATGATGGTGTCATGCATATTTTTAAAAAAGTGGAAGATAAGAAGTTTGAAGAAAATTTACAGAAAAATGTGGGGCTCCAAATAAAAATCGTCACAATGAAGGGCAGATCAGCAACGATACGAAGAGGGGCTGCTGCCCATTTTCTATGAATCTACAATTTACTAAGGAGGCTCTTTCTATTTCTAACTCTCGATGCTCTCAGTAAAAGGTTCAATTTTTTCAATGATCATCGACCGGTCTCCTTTTTCTGCAGGGAGGGTGACTACATCGCCTTGAGCATGACCCAGCAAAGCTTGTCCAATGACTGCTTGATAGGAGACCCAGCGTTTTTCTGGTGCTCCATCCCAAGCTCCTAAGATAGAGTAGCTCTCTTTTTCTCCGGTAACTTTATCTTGTAGGGAAATAACGGTTCCAATGGAAACAACAGAAGTATCAGGATTTTCGAAATTCGTTCCACGAGCTCGATTTAGTAGTAGTTCTAGCTCCCCTTTTTGACGAAGTAGGACTGTTTGTTGTTCTTTGGCAGATTTAAATTCAAAATTTTCACGCAAATCTCCGTAGGAACGAGCAATAGAAATATCTTTTGTGTTTTGTGGAATTAATTTGTTAACGAGATTTTCATACTCGTTCTTGCGTCGTTCTAAGCTTTTCCAAGAAACAATAAGATTTTCATCACGAGCAGCGGAATGTTCTTTTTCTTGATGCCCTGTTACCAGCGATTGAAGCTCAGGGTGAGTTTTTAAAATACGTGCTAAAAGGGAGCGACGGTCAAGATCATTAAAGACAGGACTCATCATAATTTTTCTAATGATGTTTCGTGCTATGTCATCATGTGCTGATGATAGAAGATCTGCAATGAGTTCTCGATCAGTAAAAAGAAGCTCTTGTAAGCGATTCCCTTTTTTTCCCTCCAGATGCATATCCCGTTCTAGGGAGGAGATAATAGCTGAGAGAAGCTCACTATTGATAAATTCAGGGAAGGTTTTTTTCCTCTCCTCGCAGATCCAAGAGAGAAGATCCGAGCTAGCGGAGCGATCTTGGATCATCCGTCCCAGGATGGAGGCAAAGGCAGCCTCACTATTATTTTCTTTAAAAAGAAGTAATATCTCACTTACAAGTCGCGGTTCTGCATGGCGCAAGAGTTGTGTTGCCTGATCCTGCCATTTCTGAGGAAACACTGTTGGGAAATTTTTAAGAATACGTCGGTATTTTGAAGCAGGAAGTTCTGAAAAGATATCGTGCAGTTTTTTTACAGTATTGGCTAAAAACTCAGTGATTGAGGGTTGAATGGAGGCAGGCTCTAATTCTTTGTGAAAGCTGGCAATTTCATTGCGTGCTAATAAAAGTTCAAGTCCCTTGGAAATATGCAAGCGTTCTGCTCGGCGTGCAGCATCATCTAGATGACGAATGACTATTTGAAGTTCTTCCAGACTCAGTGTGGAAGCATCCAGTGTTTTAATGAGAGCATCAATAGCTGTAACTTGTTCCTTAGGATGGCGAGCTGTGTGGAATTGTTCTAGGGTCCGATGATGCTGCTCAACCTTGACCTCCTGTAATTTGATCGGAATATTTTTCTTTGTTGGTATTTCAAAGTGACCATCTGCTTTTAGTTTTTTCTTCGTGGTATCAAACCATTTTTTGAATCCAGCAGCATCAAAAATAACAGGCACTAGGATTTCTGAAATTTCATCCATGGTGGCAGCTCCGCCATGATCTGCTAAGATCATTCGAACGAGTCCTACAGGGTCTTTCTTGGCCTCTTCTTGAATCGCAGTAGGGTCATTTTCTAGTCGTGCCAAGATATGGTTATCAGGAATAGGAATCAATGTTTCTGCTGCATAATGTAATTGCATCGGGTGATTTTTTTTCCCGACAAAATCGATGATGACTTGATCTGTTAAAAGATGCCATGCGTTGACACGTCCAAATCCCCAGCTGCGATGTTTGCAGTAAGATCCTGGAGAAAGAGATTGGAGTTTTTCGGCGTCAGGAGGGCTAATTTTTCCAGCAGCGATGCATTGAGTAAGTTCGTCAGTCATATTTTTTTACTCTAGAGTATTTTACTTCCAAGACGAAGAAGAAAAAATATCTCTTCTTTTCTAGTGGGACATTTCTTGCAGGATGAGAATGGCTTTTTTCATCGCTTTATATCCAAAATGTCCTTGTGCGACCTCTTCATAGTGAACATTCCAATTTGAGGAAAAATGTTGGAGCTGCTTAGGAGGTGCAATGCAATCGTAGGTACCGCCAATAACGACAATTCGTTCTGATGGAGTCAGTGGTTGTTCGTGTGCTGGCCCTGTAAGATGTGCATGACGGTCAAGATGTGCAGGAGTCACTCCGTGCGCTCTTAAAGAAGATCCCATCATACGTGCAAGGGGGCTGTGAAAGAGTGCTACATTCAAATCAATGATAGGCTGCAAGAGAATGGCAAAGTCGACATGTTCTAACGAGAGTAAGAGTGAGGCAAGCCAACCGCCATAGCTCGTTGCTAGAATTCCTATCCGTTCTGAACCTTGCATACGCAACCAGAGCATTAACTGTCGTATTTCTTGAATAGCTTGACGCACTGTTTCAGCGTTACGGATCAAATCGGTGGTAATTGTTAGAGCTCCATTCGTATGGCCTCGTGGTCTTCGTGAATAGTGAAATGGGAGATGCGGAAAAAGAACATTCCAACCACGTTGATTCATCTGAGCTGCAATACGCCGATAGCCATGATCACTTGCTGACATGAGTGCATGTAGAATGATAAGGGTGGGATGGTGATCACTCTTTTTTTTAGAGGCAGGAAAAAAAAGCACCCGAACACAATTGTTCTCTACGAAAGAAGAGGAGATAGGGCTTTCCCAAGAGAGAATATTATTGTCCATCTCATATGTTTTCATAGGAGGAGCTGAAAAATAAGAAGCACGGTCCCAGGAGGCACACTCTTTTAAATAGGTCTCTAGAGCCTCATGAGAAGAGACTTCATGGCGTAGCTGCCATTGTACATAGTTCATCATTCCATACATGATGGAATCCATGATGTGGTACTGAAGACCTCTCAAGTGTGATTGTTTTGGAACAGTCATTTTTTCCTTAACCCGGATATTTTATACTGGTTCCTCTTCTTTCTGCTGCTGTTTTTGGAAGGTCCTCAGGAGTTAATTGAAAACGTTCGTACAGCTCTTTTTGTAACGCTGGAAAAACAGAATTTAATTTTTCTTCAAAATTGAGGCGTGCTTGTGCGTTGTTTCTCTCCTCTTTGGGGGGAGGTCTCATGGCTTTTCCAATGATAATCCAAATAGGAGGACGACGGAGCCAATTTTTAAAAAGATAAAGTCGATCCGTTCCCAAAACAACACAGGGAATAACAGGGGCTTGAGAAAAGAAACTTAGCATTGTGAGTCCAGGTTTCATAGGGGCCTTTTCTAAAATCGATTCCTCTCCGGAACGAATTCCACCTTCTGGAAAAATACCAACAGCCCGTCCAAGACGCAGCCTCTGCAAAATAGAGCGAAGCGAGTGACGATTGTGTGCGAAATTTTTTCCGAAGCGATCCATGCTAATAACATGAAGATGTTTCAATAACCATCTGCCTAGTGGATGTTGAAATAATTCTTCCATGGCAACCCAATCGAGTGCTCGAGGAAAAAAACCACCTAATAGTGCTGGCTCAAAATGACTGATATGATTGGAAGCGATGATAGAAGGACCCTCTTTGGGAGGGGTTTCAAGGATCACGAGATGCACTCGACAAAAAACTCGAAACAAAAGTCGAGCTAGAAAACTGCAACAATGATAATATTGGTACGTTTGAGATGATGAATCACATCTTTCATTAAAATCATGTTTCATGATCAATGTTTTATTCTAAGAGGCTTTTGGGAATCAATGGTGGGAATAGATTTCTCTTGGATATGGAGTTGAATGAACCTCACTTTAGCATCTCTGAAAAAAAGATCTCTTTTTTTTACTCTTTATTCATTTTTTTTATTTCCTAGGAGGGTAGAACATGGTTTCTTAACAGATCATGCCGTCGCTTATTCACCCTCCTGCTCTCCTCGCACTCGAAGATGGACGTTTATTTAGAGGGTTTTCTTTTGGGGCGATGGGAACATGCCAAGGGGAAATTTGCTTTAATACTTCAATGAGTGGGTACCAAGAGGTCCTTACTGATCCCTCCTACCGTGGCCAAATGGTGGCTATGACCTATCCCCTAGTAGGTAATTATGGAACAAATCAAGATGATTGTGAAAGTGGAGAAATTCATCTACGTGGATTTATTATCGAAGAGACAAGCGATATTTCAAGCAACTGGCGCTCTGAGTTAAGACTTCAAGAATATCTTCAGCGCCATCATGTGGTTGCTATTAGTGGTGTTGATACTCGCTCATTAACAAAACATCTTCGAATCAGCGGGGTCATGAGAGCCTGTTTAACAACAGAACTGATGAGCGACCAGGAGGCTGTGGCGCTTGCGAAAGCGACTCCTTTCCTTGAAGAAAGCGATCTTGTCAAAGAAGTTTCTACTAAAGAAATTTATGAGTGGGATCCCGCAGGCAATGAAAAAGCTCCTTGGGGAGAAGTGAACACCTCTTTTTCAAAAAAAGAACAGGAACCTATTATTGTGGCCTATGACTTTGGGGTTAAAAAAAATATTTTGCGCTTGCTGCGCTCTCATGGAATGCGCGTGATGGTAGTCCCAGCACTCACCTCCGCACAGGATGTATTGGCAATGAATCCTGATGGGATCTTCTTTTCCAATGGTCCCGGAGATCCAGCCAAACTCTCTTCTATTCACCAAAATGCGCGTCTGCTCGCTGATCATAAACCAGTTTTTGGAATCTGTTTAGGATTGCAAATTCTTGGTCATGCTTTCGGGGCGAGCACCTTCAAATTAAAATTTGGACATCGCGGGGCTAATCAACCAGTGCAAGATTTACGTACGGGAAAGGTCATGATTACCTCTCAAAATCATGGCTATGCAATCGATGAAGAGTGCCTTCCTTTATCATTAGAGGTAACCCACCGGCATCTCAATGATCGTACGGTGGCAGGACTTGCTCATCGAGAAAAACCACTCCTAGCCGTTCAGTTCCATCCAGAGGCCTCTCCAGGCCCTCATGATTCCCTTTATTTGTTTGAAGAATTTAGAAAGATGATTGCGAGTCGGGCAGGCTAAAAGGAGCTTTTCATAAGTCGTAATAGATTTAGTGTGAAATATCCGGGTTAACTTCGGACCTTGTCACTATTTTCTAAAGACTGTTGCTTTCTCAGTTGATTTATGAATAATCATTAACCCGCATATTTCATACTGATTCGTCGCGAGGCGCCGCGAATCCTGATGCAGACAAGGAAGTGATGGATTGCGACGACGGCTGTATGTTTCATACCGCCCGAGGAGCAATTCGAAGCTGACGCAGTATCCATCAGGTGTTCGCAAGCCGCAGCAGAATCGGTATGAAATAGGCGGGTTAACCCTTTGTGTTGTGAAAAAAGTTTAAGCACTAGATCCAGCGTAGCTCAGTGGTAGAGCGGTCGGCTGTTAACCGATTGGTCGTAGGTTCGAATCCTACCGCTGGAGCCATGATTTTGAAATTCGAGTCATAGAGAGCTTGTTTTTAAATATTGATAAAAAACAAGAAAGATCTTCTCGTCATTCCAAATTCATTTTGTACACTTGGAAAACTTACCTGATTAAAATTCTGAAAATTTTCTAATGGACCAACGAGCTCATAACACTATCGAACAAACCTCTTCCCATGGTGAGCTATTGTCTCACGATGATGTTCTTGGTTCTACACTGTCACAAGCAGAGAGGATTACCTCAGGGTTGCTCGATAAGGTGGAAGAAGCCATCACCCACTATCCCGTTTCTAAACGAAGTGCTGCACTTCCCTTGCTCCACTTGTGGCAAAATCATTTCGGTTTTATTGATGAGAGTGGAGTTGAGTGGATTGCTGCAAAATTGGATCTTAATTCAATTTCGATTTTAGAGCTCATCACTTTCTATCCATGGTTCCGCCAAAAGGCCCCAGGAAAAACAATCATTCGTGTCTGTCGTACCCTTTCCTGTGCATTGGCTGGTAGCTATGAAATACATGAAAAATTTTGTAAGAGTACGGGAATCGATCCCACTTGTGAAGGACATCACGGAATTCCAACAAGCCCTGATGCAAAGTTTAGTGTGGAATTTGTGGAATGTCTTGCAAGCTGTGGATCTGCCCCTGTCTGTCTCGTTAACAAAGACCTTGTGGAAAGAGTCTCTCTTCAAGATGTAGAAGATATTATCAAAAAAAATTCCTAAACTTTATGTCTTCTCTTATTGAACATCCTCACCCTAAAGAGCGTCGTATCATTTTTGAAAATGCTGGAAAGTCAGACTATACTCCTGATATTGAGAACTACCTAGCGCATGGGGGATATGAGGAAGCTAAAAAAGCTTTTACTATGACCCCTGAGGCAATCGTCAATGAAGTCAAGGCTTCTAATTTGCGAGGACGCGGAGGGGCTGCTTTTCCAACAGGAGTAAAGTGGGGATTTATTCGTCGTGATGATGGAAAGCCCCACTATCTCTGTGTGAATGGAGATGAGTCGGAACCTGGGACATTCAAAGATCGTTATATTCTCCACCGTGATCCTCACCAGTTACTTGAGGGAATGATCATCACGTGCTATGCACTCAATATTCATCTGGCCTACATCTATGTACGTTGTGAATATACCCATGCCAAAGAGATCATGGAAAAAGCGATTCAAGAGGCCCGTGACCGGGGTTTTTTAGGAAAGAATATTTTTGGAATGGGATTTGATCTTGATATCTACTTTCATGAAGGGGCAGGGGCCTACATTTGCGGAGAGGAGACAAGCCTTCTAGAATCACTTGAGGGAAAGCGTCCTTATCCTCGAATTAAGCCACCTTATTTTCCTGCAGTGCTTGGTCTCTACATGGCTCCAACCATTGTCAACAACGTGGAGACAATCTGCCATGTAAAGCATATACTTCGTCTTGGTTCTGCTGAGTATGCCGCCATGGGAACTGCTGGTGATGGGGGAACCCGCGTTCTCTGTGTCAGTGGTGATGTGATGAAACCAGGTCCTTATGAGTTAGCTGTTGGATCGGTAACCTTGGGTGAATTAATTTTTGATATCTGTGGTGGCCTTCGCCCTGGAAGAAGTCTGAAGGCAATTATTCCTGGTGGGAGCTCCTCCAAAGTCTTACGTGCAAATGAAATTTTTAAAATCAAATCCAAGGCTGATGATGGAACTGTGATTGATAAAGAGGTGCCTCTCCTTGATATGGTAATGGACGCGGCAAATCTTGCTGCCGCTGGCTCCATGATTGGAAGTGCAGGGGTCATTGTGATGGATGATTCTCGTAACATGCTGTGGGCTCTTAACAATCTCAATCAATTCTACGCTCACGAAAGCTGTGGGCAATGTACTCCATGTCGTGAGGGAGTGCTCTGGATGTCGAAGCTTTCTACCCGTATGATTGCCGAAGGCACTCAAGAATCAGATTCTATCTCGCTGCACAATATTGCTGATCATATCGCAGGACGAACCGTTTGCGCTTTTGGTGAGGCTGCTTCATGGCCGACCCAAAGCTTCATTGATAAGTTCCCCGAGGAATTTGGAGCGCAAATAGCTCATCAATAAATTTGTGATGCCCTATCAATGGGGAGGAGCTTGATTCCTTCGCTAAACTTCAAAATTATCCCTTGAAGTTTTAGAGGATCGAATTATATTCACTTCCCTTTTTCCAAAAATACTATGATGAATCCCCCCAGAAATCCCCTATATACAGTTCTTTTTTGCACCCTTTTTGGGTTATCTAGCTTTTGTTTGAAAGCCGAGGAAAACAGCACGAAGGATTCCAATCCTACTTTAACGATCGAGACGATGACCGTTGATGATGCTGGAAATAAATTTGATACTAATGGTCGCGGTACCGTCAATCATGATTTTAAAATTGGAAAATTTGATGTTACTGCCAGAGAGTGGTGTGCTTTCCTCAATGCGGTAGCAACAAAAGGATTTCCTGCTGATCCTTTTCATCTCTTTAATACAAAAATGCAGACAGATTCTTTTGCGAATTGTATTAAAAAAATCACGAGTCCAGGAGGAACCATTTCTTATAAAGTAATCAGCAAGAAAAATGGTGATGAAGAAGCAAAAAACGATCTTGATTCACTCGATCGAGGTCAGTTACCTATCACGTATGTCGATTTTTTTGCAGCAGTGCGCTTTTGTAACTGGCTCTCCAATGGACAGCCCCAGACGGGTGAAGAAGATAAAAACACTACTGAAGATGGTCCCTACAAAATTAATGATGATCTCTGTCATGCTAATTTTTCACAAGATCAAGTAACCTACGATCAATCAAAATGGCCAGGAGGATTCTGGCGCTTGCCTAGCGAAGATGAATGGTACAAGGCTGCCTATTATGATAAAGCCAATGAGGGACAATATTGGCTTTATTCCACATCCAAAGGAGACCAACCATTTAATAGCACTGAAGAGGAATATAACAAGCCAATTGATACTGAAGGGGCATTTCAAAATGTCAATTACCACCTAAATGATAATTATACTCAAACTGAAAAATTCCAACCAAAGATAACTCCGGTTGGTATTTTTAAACACTCCCCAGGACCTTTTGGAACCTGTGATATGGGGGGGAATGTGGCTCAATGGACTGATTCTAGATCTCTTGTTAGAACGTCTACTAATTCTCTTGTTACCATGGAAACAACTATTATTCGAGGAGGTTCATGGAAATCAACTAGCCCAATGGAAATTAGTTCTGAAAATTATGTGTTCATTGATCAGAAGAGTAATGATCCCCACGAACATGGTTCTCAAGGTCTTTCACTGCTTCAATATGCCTCCAATGATGTTGGCTTTCGGGTGGTGTTGATTGAGCCTAAAGATACATCTCTTTCCGGTATGTACGAAAAATCAAAAGAAGTGATATCACAAGATTTCCATGATGTGTATAATCCTAAGGAGGGTTTTTCTGCTCTCCCACATCATCCTGATGTTCTTTACAGAACAATTGATTATGGAATAGGTGCTGGAACTGGAGGGAGTATCCATTTTTTCTTGCTTGGTTTAAAACATTTTTTAGGGCTTTTTATAAATGGAATTATCTCCGCTATCCAGTGGATAGGGAATTGGTTGATCCCTGATTGTCTTAGGAATGCTTTTCAAAATCTTTTCGGGTGTTTCCAAGCAGCTCCAGTAGCTGAAGGCGCTGCCGAAGGTGTGATTGTTGACGCCGCTCAAACAGGAATGGGAGCACTATGTACCCAATTCGGCACAATGTTGACACAGTTATATGAAGTATCTCCAACGCTTGCTACAGCCATTATTTCCGGTTCTTTAGGCTATGCACTATACGCATATAATGCAGATCCTGAGCATTCTTCAAGGATGGCAGTAGGCTTTGAAGCCTATGCTGGAGGACTTATAGGGTATATCTGCACACTGTGTGCAGGGGCTGCTCCTTTTCTCCAAGGTATAATAGGGACTGCAATTTAAAAAAGTGTTTCTATGACAACTCACCCCATCAGTATCGGTCTTGCAGGATTTGGTACGGTTGGTGGTGGGGTTTTTAAATATTTAGAGAAGCAACGGGAACTTCTTTTAGAGCGCACAGGGGCCTCTTTTGAGATCGGTGCTATTGCTGTGCGTGACCTCAAGAAAAAACGTGATGCGATTCTTCCTAAATGCCTTCTAGTCGATTCATGGAGAGATCTCTTACGTGATCCGAAGATTCAAGTCATTGTAGAACTCATGGGGGGAACCACCGATGCTTTTGAGCTCATTAAAGGAGCGCTGGAATCGGGTCGCACTGTTGTTACCGGTAATAAAGCACTCTTGGCAGAGCGAGGGGAGGAGATTTTTGCGCTTGCGAAAAAAAAGGGTGTTCCTATTTTTTATGAAGCTGCGGTGGCTGGAGGCATTCCTATTATTCAAAACTTACGCGACGCTTTTGTGGGAAATCGGATTGAATCGATTCATGGAATTCTTAATGGAACGACCAATTATATTCTCTCTCGCATGGAAGAGGAGGGGCTGGATTATGATGAGGCCCTTTCTGAGGCGACCGCTCGTGGCTATGCAGAAGCAGATCCAACACTCGATCTAAGTGGATGGGATGCGGGACACAAAGCTATTATTCTAGCTGCCTTGGCTTATGGCTTCTGGGTACGACCAGAGGAGGTTCGAGTCGAGGGGATCGAAGCAATCACTGCAGCTGACATCACTTTTGCAAAAAAATTTGGTTACTCTATTAAGCTTTTAGCTAGCATTCGTGATACTGCTGATGGCTTCATCGAAGTAGGAGTCAGTCCTACGCTCATTCCGAAAAAAAGTATTTTGGCTTCTGTGAGTGGCTCCTTCAATGCTATTGCGGTAAAAGGGGATCTAGTCGGGGAGGCTCTTTTTTATGGACGTGGGGCTGGATGTGAGCCTACAGCAAGCTCTGTCATTGGGGATCTTGTGGTAGCAGCAGCTCATAGACTTCATACTACCCCAACCAACGAGGTCTCAAGCCACTTAGTCGGTTTTACTCCTCATTCCCTTTATGGAAAAAGTCGTCCTGCTCTTGAAATCATCTCTTCCTATTACCTGCGACTTGCAGTTGAAGATCGCCCTGGGGTGCTTGCCACGATTGCAACGATTTTTGGAGAGGAAGGAATTAGTATCTCTTCGCTGGTGCAACCTGAATCTCAAGGTGAGGGAGAGACTCCTCTTGTCTTTATGATTCACAAGGCCCGTTATGGTATGATGCAGGCTGCCCTTCAAAAAATAACACTTCTTGCCTGTGTTAAAGCAAAGCCAGTTCTTTTAAACGTCGAAATTTTTTAAATAGCATGCAAAAAATAAGAGGAGATTTTGGTGTTATTAACCGCTACAGAGAGTATCTCCCAGTAAGTGAGGCAACCCCTATTATCTCGTTGAGCGAGGGATCGACACCTTTAATCCATGCCCCAACATTGAGTGAGATGGTTCAAGGGAATATCTATCTTAAGTATGAAGGTCTCAATCCTACCTGTTCTTTCAAAGATCGTGGGATGACGGTTGCCATTTCCAAAGCTGCAGAGCATAGTGCCAAGGCAGTCCTTTGTGCTTCTACTGGGAATACTTCAGCCTCTGCAGCTGCCTATGCAGCTCGTGCAGGGATGCAGTGTGTGGTCATTCTTCCTGCAGGACGGATTGCTGGAGGTAAAATGGTACAGGCATACCTCTACGGTGCTACGGTAGTGGCTATTAAAGGAAATTTTGATGATGCTCTTCGCATTGTTCAAAAATTAGGTGAGAGAGGGGATTTTGTAGTAGTCAATTCTACAAATCCTTACCGCCTTGAAGGCCAGAAGACTGCTGCCTTTGAAATCATCGAAGAGTTAGGAAAGGCTCCAGATCTTCATATTTTACCAGTCGGGAATGCTGGAAATATTACTGCATACTGGAAAGGATATCGTGAATTTTATGATGTAGGTCGTAGTTATAATCTCCCTATCATGCTTGGAGTTCAGGCTTCGGGAGCGGCCCCTCTCTATCATGGAGCACCGATGGATCATCCAGAGACCCTTGCAACAGCTATTCGTATCGGTCAGCCCGCAAGTTGGAATGGGGCTGTGGGGGCTGTGAAGGAATCCTTGGGTGAATTTGATATGGTGACTGATGAAGAAATTTTGGCAGCACAGAAATGGCTTGCAAGTAAAGAAGGGGTCTTTGCAGAACCGGCAAGTGTTGTTCCTGTGGCTCTTTTACTAAAAATCTTTCAATCTGAGGATCATCATCTTTGTCGCTCTAAAACTATTTTTAGTAAGCTTCCGCTTCATCCAACAATTGTTCTTACTATTACCGGTCATGGATTAAAAGATCCAGAAACAGCATCTCATACTCTTTCTGAGCCACTCCAGGCTGAGGCGACAGAAGAAGCAGTCTTAAATGTGATCCAAGGCTCCTAATTTTTTAGGATGAAATATCCGGGCTAAGCCTTGAATACTTTCCTCTACTCACTACTATTTTCTCTTTCTTTATTTCATGCCTCTTATTGTTCAAAAATATGGTGGAACCTCTGTTGCTAATCCAGAACGGATAAAAGCAGTAGCTCAACGTTTGTTAGAAACCCAACAACAAGGGCACTCCGTGGTTGGTGTTGTTTCTGCGATGTCAGGGGTCACTGATTCTCTCATTCGACTTGCAAAAGAAATCACTCCCCAGCCACAGGGACGTGAACTCGATATGCTTCTTGCTACTGGCGAACAGACCACCATTGCATTAATAGCAATGGCTATTGAAGCATTGGGTGGTAAGGCTGTATCTATGACGGGAGCTCAGGCTGGAATCGTGACAGATGATTTTCATACAAGAGCAAAAATCGATCAGATCCTTCCTAACCAAATTGAAGAACAGCTTCATGCTGGAGCCATTGTGATTGTTGCTGGGTTTCAAGGAGAGACACGTGATGGTGATATAACGACTCTTGGTAGAGGAGGCTCTGATTTAACTGCTATTGCCCTGGCCTCTGCATTGCATGCTGACGAATGTCACATTTTAACTGATGTGGATGGGGTTTTAACATGTGATCCTCGTATTGTTCCCAATGCTAAAAAAATTGAGATTATTGCTTATGAAGAGATGCTAGAAATGGCTAGCAGTGGTTCTAAAGTGATGCAATCCCGTTCCGTCGAGTTTGCTAAAAAATTCAACATTCCTTTTGAAGTGCGTAGTAGTTTTCACAAAGCACGAGGAACTATCGTAGAAGAAGAATCTCCTGGAATGGAGCAAGTGGTGGTACGTGGTATTAGCATTGAGAAAAATCAAGCTAAGGTAACCATCACCCATGTTCCTGATCACCCTGGTTGTGCTGCTCATATTTTTAGTGCTCTTGCGGAGGCTCAGCTCGTTATCGATGTGATTGTTCAGGACGTTTCTGCTCACGGAACAACGAACATCTCCTTCACCCTTAATAATGAAGAGCTCGATAAAATGGGGGATCTTCTCGAGCGTATTGCAGCTGAGATTGGGGCTGGAGAAGTACGCAAAGAGAGTGGGAGATCGGAAG
>WBXG01000002.1 GCA_008932965.1 Verrucomicrobiota bacterium | reverse complement strand
ATTTTTCCTCTTTCTCCAGAGCGTGTTGGAAAGCAATTTAGTGCTGCTGAAACAGCTCAAGCAGCACTAGCTATTGTCATTGGAGCGGAATGGCCTCAACTTAAAGTCAAACAACTCAGCACACGTGAAGAGAGTGAAATGACTCGCGAGGCCTTTTTAATCTGGCTTCAATCGCTTAGTAGTCTCTAATCCCTATTCCAAAAACCCTCATCAGCCTCATGTCGATCCATCCCCCTCAAGCTTCTAACACTATTTCCCAATACCCTTATCGTATTGCCATCGTCGCTAGTAACTATAATGCTCCTTTTGTAAATGCATTGATAGAGGCGGCTCAAAAAGAAATTCTCCAGAGAGCCCCAAAAACAGCACTCAACATTATCCGTGTGCCCGGAGCTTTTGAAATACCACTTGGTGTTAAGATCATCGCTGAACGACACAGGCCTGATGCGATCCTTGCCCTTGGAGTCCTCATTCAAGGAAAGACACTTCATGCTGACCTCGTTGCCAATAGCATCACTCACCAGCTCCTAAACCTTTCCCTTCATCATTCGATACCAATTATTCATGAAGTTTTATTGCTCGAGAATGCAGTTCAGGCAACCGAACGGTGCCTCGGAGGACTCAATCGAGGCGCAGAAGCAGCCAGAGCAGCTCTTTCGATGCTCGATATCATGGAGCACCTTCCTAATTTATAACCTATGGGTGTTCGTCATGAAGGGCGTGAAGCCGCTGTACAATTTCTTTATCAACGAGACCATGGTGGTGCTGCAAGCAGCAGTGACTTAAATGATTTTTATATTTTCCGAGGATTGAGTCCTGCTGCCCGTCGATTTTGTCAACAACTAGCAGAAGGGACACTCCATGAGGTTTCCACAATAGATGCTCTGCTTAAAAAAAATATTCATAACTACGAGCTTGGACGCCTCGCTGCCGTTGATCGTAATGTGCTTCGCTTGGCTATTTATGAAATGCTTTTTTCACCACAAACACCTCGTGCCGTCATTATCAATGAAGCTATTAATATTGCTAAAAAATATGGGACTGAGGAATCAGGAGGCTTTGTCAATGGAGTCCTCGATCAAATCAGGAAAGCCTCTTGATTTTTATATTTTTAATTCAACTTAGGAAAATTCAGCGTTTATGGGCTTTCTCACATCACTTCTAGGGCGTCTTGGGATTGGAACTGGAGAACCGCTGGATTGGGACGCACTCGAAGCAACACTTTATCAAGCAGACCTAGGCAGTGGTACCGTGGCATCGATCATGACATTGCTTCGAGAAAAAAAACATGCACTCGATCCCCTCACCATTACTGAGGCCACACGTCAGGAAATTGGAAATTTTCTTCCAGAAAAAACACCTTCACTCACCCTTAGTAATAAGGGACCGATTGTTATTTTTTTAGTAGGTGTCAATGGTACTGGCAAAACAACTAGCGCAGCAAAACTTGCTTACTATTTAAAAAATCAGGGATACTCTGTTTTGCTCGCTGCTGCCGATACCTTTCGTGCTGCAGCTATTGAGCAGCTCTCCACATGGGGAGAGCGTCTTGGCATTGAAGTCGTCAAAAGCCATTATGGAGCCGATGCTGCAGCCCTGTGTCATGATGCACTTGCTAAAGCACTACGATTACGAAGTGATTTTCTTATTTGTGATACAGCTGGACGCCTTCATACAAAATCGAATTTGATGGAAGAATTAGCTAAAATAAAAAGAACCGTCACCAAGCTCGATCCCAGCGCACCTCATCATACACTCCTCGTCGTTGATACTACGACTGGAACTAATGCGGTATCACAAGCAAAAGAGTTTCATTCTGCCGTCACTCTCACAGGACTCATCATCACAAAAATAGATGGTTCAGGTAAGGGAGGCGTTGCTGTCGCCATTGCACGAGAAATTGGAATTACTCCCTATTTTTTAGGAACAGGTGAAGGGATCACCGATTTAGCACCATTTGACCGAAATCAATTTTTAGAACGACTTCTATGAAGGGGCAAGCCCAGATACTCCATCTCAGATTTTTGTTAAAATTTCTGGAGGGCCCTCTGGTTTAACAAGAATAGTGTGTTCAAAATGTGCTGATGGCAGTCCATCTTCAGTCACAACTGTCCAGCCATCAGATAAAATCTTCACTCTTGATGTTCCAAGATTGATCATCGGCTCAATGGCAAGGGTCATTCCTGCTCGAAGCTTAGGGCCACTTCCAGGGCGACCAAAATTTGGAATCTGGGGATCCTCATGTAACTGGCGGCCAACACCGTGACCAACAAATTCTTTTACAACTGTGAATCCTTGCTTAATGGCTTGTTCCTCAATATGAGCAGATAAATCTCCTAGGCGTCGTCCAGCTGTTGCAAAGTTTAAGGCACTATAGAGCATGGCTTCTGTTGCCTGGCAAAGCCTCTCCTTATCAGGTGAAATCATTCCACAGGCAACCGTTCTTGCGGTATCGCCAATCCACCCGTTTAAAACAACACCAACATCAATGGCTATAATATCACCATACTCTAGCTGGCGCGAGCCACCAATCCCATGAACTACTTCCTCATTAACAGAGATACATGTCTGTCCTGGAAATTTTCTATAACCAAAAAAAGCACTCTTCCCTCCAAGCCTTGCAATCATTGCTCCCGCAGCACGATCGATCTCTCCAGTGGTTATACCTGGCTCAATGAGGGAGGCAAGATGGTCGAGGACCATAGCGGCAGCCTGTCCAGCAAGCCGCATTTTTTCAATCTCAGAAGAAGTTTTAATAGGAATCATAGAAAACTATCGAGTCCAGGGTTAGTTCACTTACCGCAGTCTCTAGTTCCTATTTTCTAGTTAAGAAAAGGGCTACTCCCACAATCGCTAATGCCCCCAGAACGGCATAGAACCAAACAAGGAATGTATCACTCACCAGAGCCCCATTAGTTATGGGCTGACGATAGGAAGTACGACCAGCAGTTTTTCCTTTACGCAAGAAACCATCGTAATGACGTTGCAGCAAAAAGGTTTCGATCTGACGCATGGTATCAAGGGTGACTCCCACAATAATCAAAAGACCAGTACCACCAAAAAACTGAGCCGTCATATAGGGGACTTGGAGACTGCGACTTAAGAGTTGAGGTAGGATTGCAATAACTACTAAGAAAATTGCTCCGGCAAAAGTCAAACGTCCCATTGTGTAATCAAGAAAATCAGCTGTAGGTTTACCAGGACGGATGCCAGGAATAAAACCTCCATTTTTTTTGAGGTCATCTGCTATCTGAGCTGGTTGAAATTGAGTTGCAACCCAGAAGTAGCTAAATGAAAAAATCAGTAATGCATAAAGAACATAATGAGCCCAGCCAATAGTTAGGGCTGAAGCAAGTTCCTGAGCCCATGCTTTTCCTGAGAAAGCCATATTGAGAATAGTGGAAGGAAAAAGCAAAATAGCTTGCGCAAAGATGATAGGCATTACTCCAGCATAGTTTACTTTAAGAGGCATATACTGCGTCTGACCACCATACACCTTCCTACCCACGACACGTTTGGCATATTGAATACTAATTTTACGCTGTGCTTGTGTTACTGCAATTACTGAAGCAATAACAATAAAAAGAAAAGCACACAAAATGACTAGAACAATAGGGCTCACAGCAGCACTTTCACCTCCAGAAGGAACAAAGGTACGCCATGCTTGTACAAGTCCAGCCGGAAGCTGTGCAATGATTCCCACCGTGATAATCAAGGAGACACCATTACCAATCCCGCGCTCTGTAATTTGATCACCAAGCCACATTAGAAAGAGAGTTCCAGCAGTCATCGTCATTACAGTGATGAGACGGAAACCTAAACCGGGATTTGCCACAAGTGGAATCCCGAGACGCATAATTGTATCTGCAATTCCTGGCAGAAAGGGATTAGATTGTGGTGTCTCAAAAGAGAGTGCTAACAACCACCCCTGGAAAATACAAAGAAAAATAGTAGCGTAACGAGTATATTGTGATATTTTTTGACGCCCTCCATCTTCACGTGCTAATTTCCCAAGCTTGGGAATTACTGCCCCAAGAAGTTGAAGCATAATTGATGCACTGATATAGGGCATAATTCCTAATGAAAAAATAGCACAATTACTGAGCGCCCCACCGCTAAAAAGGTTGAACATTGCCGCAACACCGCCACCGACTTTAGCATCAGCAACATTTAAAAACCATTGGCGTAGCACTTGTGCATTAACTCCAGGTGTCGTAATTGCTGCCCCAAGGCGCATAATAATGACCATTCCCAATGTAAAAAGAGCACGAGAACGAAGTTCAGGAATTTTGAATGTATTAGCAAATGCAGAAATCATAAAAAGTCTTTGTATCGTGAATCAGGAAAAATGACCTAGAGAAATGAGAAAGTAATAATAAAAATATCAGGACCTGATCGATTCATTCTCATAGTGCTCAATAATGAAGTCAGGATACTGATTGCATTTGAGCCCTAGAGTAATTTTCCCTAACAAGCCCTATCTCTTATTTTTTTCCAATTTGGCCCGACGTGGGAGACGTGCACGCTCAACACGTTCTTCTCCTTTTTCAAGTCGCCTTGTCTGCTCGACCTTAGCGGGACGTAATACAAGTGTCCCTCCTGCTTTTTCAAATTTTTCTCGAGCTGCAGCACTTACTTGATCAACTTCAAGCGTCATTGATTTTTTAATTTCACCGCGAGCTAGTAATTTTATTCCGTCATTACGACCATTTATTAATCCTAATGCTCGTAATCCTTTTTCATCTAGTGTAGCACCTTGGTCACATCTTGCTTCTAAAGTATCCAGATTGATCACTGCATAAATTGGTTTAAAATTTGCATTGTTAAATCCTCTTTTGGGAAGGCGACGAATCAAGGGCATCTGACCGCCTTCGAAACCTAGACGAACACTCCCTCCAGAGCGGGCTTTTTGACCTTTGTGACCACGTCCTGAGGTTTTACCGTGACCAGAGCTTTCTCCGCAACCAAGGCGTTTGCGACGATGTTTGGCACCTGGACGAGGAGAGAGTTCGTGGAGTCTCATAAGTTTTAAAATTTAATGTTTAGGAAATAAAAAAGGTGAATGGAAAAAATCGACAGGTTGATTCAATATTAGTTCAACAATGAATCACTGATTGTTGTGATCTCTTCAATGACTTCAGAAGTTACTTCTAAAGGTTCTGATATTGGAGCGACATGCAGCGAAGTCGATTTTTTTTGAAATTTCTTCCCACGCAGCTGATAAATCTCTTCACGTGGTCGAAGTTGGGAAAGTGCATCTAAAGTAGCTTTAACGACATTAGCATGATTGTTGGAGCCTAGTGATTTTGCAAGGATATCACGAATACCGGAAGCTTCAATGACTGCTCGAACACCTCCACCAGCAATAATACCAGTACCAGGAGAGGCAGGGCGTAATAGGACACGTCCCCCTCCATGCGTTCCTAATACTTCATGTGGAATTGTTTTTTCACCAACTGAGACAGAAATCATTGCTTTATTAGCAGCCTCAGAGGCTTTGCGAATTGCTTCACTAACTTCATTAGCCTTACCAAATCCAACTCCAACTTTTCCACGCATATTGCCACAAACAATGAGTGCGCTAAAACTGAATCGACGCCCTCCTTTAACAACTTTTGCACAACGGTTGATGAAAACAACTTTTTCAACTGTTTCTTTTGGTGCAGCTTGGGGCGCATTTTCACGGCGCGATGTCGTTCGTTTATTCGATTTTTCAGCCATAATATTTATCTCAAATTATTAAAATTCTAATCCAGCAGCACGAGCAGCGTCTGCAAGTGCTTTTACTTTTCCGTGATAACTAAATCCGCCACGGTCAAAGACAACTCTCTTAATGTTTTTAGATAGTCCACGCTCTGCAATGAGTTGACCTACCTTAATAGAGGTGGTTACGTTTGGACGTACAGACTTGTCCTTATGAAATTTTTCCTCTGTTGTGTGAACACTTGCAAGTGTAACCCCGACCGTATCATCAATAACCTGAGCTGTGATATGTTGTCCAGAAAAGTAAACAGAAAGACGGGGACGTTCGGTAGTCCCTGAGACTTTTTTGCGAAGGCGAAGGTGCCTTATTTGACGAGAGGAAATGCTAGGCATGATAGTGGTTAGTTCTTAGTTGTCAGAAGATTTTAAAATAGATTATTTAGATTAGCGCTATTGAACAGTCTTTCCTTCCTTGCGACGGACTTTTTCTCCAGCATAGCGAATCCCTTTTCCTTTGTAAGGCTCAGGAGGATAGTAAGCTCGAATGTCAGCGGCAACCTGCCCAACAAGATGCTTGTCAATACCTTCAATGCTAATTTTTGTATTATCTGTTACAACAAGCTTAATATCACTTGGAATTTTAAAGAGAATAGGGTGAGAGTATCCAATGGAGAGATCCAGGTGCTCTCCTTTAACAGTAGCTCGAAAGCCAACACCTTGAATTTCTAAATCACGTCGAAATCCTTCATGAACACCATGTACCATATTATTAACAAGTGCACGTGCTAATCCATGAAGAGCACGTGTTGTTCGTAACTCATTACCACGATCAATAATAATATTCTCACCATCAATGCGCAAAGAGACTGCAAGAGGAAGAGTCCAGGTGAGCTTTCCCTTGGGCCCTTCTACATTCACAGTACTATCTTCGGCCACAGTGACCTTGACGTTTTTTGGAAGTTTAATTGGAGTTTTTCCGATACGAGACATAAAAATAAAATCAGAGTCGAGATCTACCTGTGCAGATATCTCTAGCGTTAATGAGTGCTTAAAAAAGGTTAATGTTTGAAATTTGTTTTAGAAAGTTATGTGCAACATTGATTTCGTGAATCAGAAGTTTCAAAACTTCCAGATTGGCGATTACAGTTCTACCAAATAGTTGCGAGCAATTCACCACCAACCTTCTGGCGACGAGCTTCATGACCTGTAAGAACACCGCGAGAAGTAGAAATAATAGATATACCCATATCTCCTAAAACACGAGGAATTTCTTGACTACTTACGTACCTGCGAAGACCAGGGCGACTGATTCTACGCAAGCCTGTAACAGCAGCATTCTTACCAACATAGCGAGGAGTAATCTTTATCCGTGGATGAGTTTCATTATGATCAAGCTCATAACGTTCAATATATCCCTCTTTTTTTAATATCGAAACGATGTCACATTTGATTTTAGAATAAGGAACGTAGAATTCTTTTTTGTAGACACGTGTAGCATTGCGAACACGTGTTAATAAATCTGCAATTGGGTCAGTCAAGGCGCTCATGATTCAGAAGGGGTAGTAATGTCTGTAGTGTCATTATTCGTAGGTAGATTTTCTTTTATTGTCGGTTTTTTAGCATTTCTGCCTGCAAATGGCATTCCTAACTCTGTTAAAAAAACCTTTGTTTCTTCACTATTTTTTGCAGAAGTCACAATGGTTACATCAAACCCAATATTGCGTTTAATTTTATCAAGTTCAATTTCTGGAAAGATAGATTGATCAGCAACACCAATAGTATAGTTTCCTTGACCATCAAATGATTTTGTAGGAACACCACGAAAATCACGAATACGAGGAAGCGACATCTTAATGAAGCGCTCTAGAAATTCATACATTATTCTCCCACGCAAGGTGACTTTAGCACCTATAGCTTGGCCTGCTCGAAGTTTAAAATTAGAGATACTCTTTTTAGCAATAGTCTCCACTGGAGACTGTCCAGTAATAAGTGACAAGTCTTCTTTTGCAATTTCAAGAGCTTGCTTCACATCAGGAGAGGATGCTACGGAAGTATTAATGACCACCTTGATAAGCTTGGGAACTTGATGCTTATTCTTGTATCCCCGTTTCTTTTGAAGCGCAGGTACAACCCTATTCTGATAATCGATAAAAAATTCTGATGCTTTTTGCATGGCAACTTACTCCTTTTCTTGAGGCTGAGAGGCTTTCTTTGAGACCCTCTTTTTTGAAGGCTCTGCTTTTAATCCAACACTTTCTTCTGAAGAAGCCTCAATTTTCTTAGATTTTTTTGGTTTCTGGGGATCCTTAGAATTGGTTTTGGAAACAATCACAGCTTTCTCAACTAATTTGACATTGGAAATATGGATAGGACCTTCACGCTCTATAATCTCCCCTTGTGTGCGTTCTTGTGAGCGTCCTAGATGTTTTTTAATCATTCGTACTCCTTCAATAAGGACATGATTCTTTTCGGCAATTACTCGATGAATTTTACCCTCAGAACCACGATGATTTCCGGAAATAACTTTTACAGTATCACCTGAACGAACATGCATTTTATTTTTTTTCTTTAACATCATATTACTTCAGGGGCGAGAGACACAATCTTCATAAAGTTTTTCTCACGGAGTTCGCGGGCTACTGGGCCGAAAATACGTGTTCCACGAGGATTTTTATCTTTATCTATAATAACAATAGCATTTCTATCAAAGCGCACGCAGAAACCATTAGAACGTATAATGACTTGACGAGTTCTTACAATAACAGCTCGAACAACCTCTCCCTTCTTAACAGTTCCTCCTGTTGAAGCTTCTTTTACATTGGCAGTAATAATGTCTCCAACACGAGCACAAAGAGTTTTTTTACCAATAACACCAATCATCGTCGCCATGCGTGCTCCGGTATTATCGGCAACATCAAGGCGTGTACGTAGATAAATCATGATCGTAAGGGGTAATATATGTTAATGTTTGATCACTTCTACTAATCGCCAATGCTTGAGGCGACTCATAGGACGGGTTTCCATGATTGACACACGATCACCGATCTTAGCTTCATTATTTTCATCATGGACATGGAATTTTTTAACTTGTTTTATAATTTTTCCAAATCGAGGATGTGGTACACGAGTCACAGTCTTTACAACAATGGTTTTATCCATCTTGTGTGAGATGACCTCTCCAGAGCGTGTCTTACGTAATCCGCGGGTTTGATTGTTAGGAGCTATATCGTTCATCAGTGAGCATTAGGGAAAAGTGCGAATAGAATTATTTAGTTTTTAGTGTCAAAAACGTTTGAAGGCGGGCAATTTCACGACGAGCAATACGTAAAAGATGCGGCTTCTCAAGCTGACCTGCTTGTTGTTGAAGGCGAAAATGAAAGATTTCCTCGCGATGGCCAGCTATA
Organism: Verrucomicrobiota bacterium; assembly: GCA_008932965.1. Lineage (GTDB taxonomy): Bacteria > Verrucomicrobiota > Verrucomicrobiia > Chthoniobacterales > UBA6821 > CAIWMF01. Next base: position 45,459 of record WBXG01000002.1, on the reverse strand, counting down.
CGAGCCGATAGCTCATTAGGTGTCAACTCTTTAATTTCAGAATTAGTCATATCTTAAAGTATATTAGGCAACGGCATGATGACGCGTTACAAATTTTGTTCGAATAGGAAGTTTATTGGCAGCTAAACGGAGGGATTCGCGTGCAAGGGATTCAGGAATTCCATCTAATTCAAATAAAATATTTCCTGGTCGAACTGTTGCTACCCAGTACTCTGGTTGTCCTTTGCCCTTACCCATGCGTGTTTCAGGGGGTCTGGCTGTAACTGATTTATCAGGAAAGATACGAATCCATAACTTTCCTTTACGCTTCATGTTACGTGTTAGGGCAACGCGTGCAGCTTCAATCTGAGTATTGGTAATCCAGGCACGGTCTAGTGTTTGCAACCCAAATTCACCAAAATCGATACGCAAATTACGGGAAGCAATACCTGTGCGGCTCCCGCGTTGTGTTTTTCTATATTTAACTCTTTTTGGTAATAAAGGCATAACTAAAATGGGTTCGTGGTTGTCAGTTTCTTGAAGGGAGCTGCTAGCTCATTAACAAGAGATCTAAATTTCAAGTCTTTTTGGGTAAGTATAATAGGTTCTAATCTTATTAGTATGTTCGTTAGATGGAAATTCCTATAAGATCATCTGTTGATTTATGCAGTAGCAGGTCCAGCCTGACGTAGTTCAAAACTTGTTTTCTCATCTTTTTTACAAATCCAGCATTTAATCCCAATTTTTCCAGCGAGGGTATCGGCCTCAGCAAAACCATAGTCGATATTTTTTCTCAAGGTATGAAGGGGAATTGTTCCAGATCTCACAATTTCTGTACGTGCAATTTCACTTCCTCCCAGACGACCTGATACACGTATCTTAATGCCTTCAGCACCAAGATCCATGGCTAGCTGCATCGCTTTTTTCATTGCGCGGCGGAATCCAATACGTCGCTCTAACTGTGAAGCAATACTTTCTGAAACCAATGTTGCATCTATTTCAGGCTGTTTGACTTCAACTATATCTATTTTAGCTTGTTTTCCGCCTGCAAGTAAGGAAATTTCCTGTGTCATTGTTTCGATTTCGGAACCTTTACGCCCAATGACAATTCCTGGTCGTGCTGTTACAATTGTTACACGAACACTATTCCATGCACGCTCAATCATTATACGAGATACAGCAGCAGATTTAAGTTTTTTCTTCAATCCTTGACGGATTCGTGTATCAGCAAGCAAAAAACTGGCAAACTCTTTCTCTGAAGCGTACCAACGAGAACTCCAATCACGAGTGATAGGGAGTCGAAATCCGATAGGGTTAACTTTTTGTCCCATAATAATTTATTTGTTTGTTATTGTAAAAAATTAATCTGAAGGCAGTTGCATCTCTTGTGAATCAGCTGCGTTTTGAATCTCTGTAGAAACCGTCTTTTTTACCTTGGAACTAAGCGTTATCTTCTTAATACTTTTATCTTTAGTGGGACGATCTGAACGACGAACAATAGGGATTTCATCAGTGAGAACAATACGAATATGACTTGTCCTTTTACGTATTGTTCCAGCACTTCCACGTGCTCGAGTCATCATCCGTTTCATTGTAACTGCTTCACCAATGACTGCTTCCTTAATGACAAGTAGCTCTGGACGAAGATGGTCGTTATTTTCAGCGTTGGCAATAGCACTTTTTAGTACTTTTAATATGAGAGGGGCTGCTTTCTTGGGAACAAGTTTTAATTGTGCAAGGGCATCAAGAGCTGGCTTTCCTTGAATTTCACGAGTCACCTCTCTGGCTTTGAAAGGGGATATTTTTGCGTAGCGATGGATGGATAGTACTTGCATGAAAAAAAGTCTAAAATTACTTGGTCACCTTAGCTGTATGAGAGCCATGTTTTTTAAAGATTCGTGTGGGAGAGAATTCACCTAATTTATGGCCGACCATATTTTCTGTTACAAAAACAGGAATAAAAGAGCGACCATTATGAACATTAAATGTGTGTCCGACAAAGTCGGGAGCAATAGTCGAACGACGAGACCAGGTCTTAATTGGTTTCTTCATATTTTCTTCATTGAGCTTATCGATTTTCTCGAGAAGCTTCCATTCAACAAAGGGACCTTTTTTTAGTGAGCGAGCCATGGTAGATTATTTCTTTTTACGACGTTGGACGATAAATTGATCAGAAGCTTTACGCTTCGAACGGGTTTTGAATCCTTTAGAGAGCTGACCCCATGGACTCATAGGGTGATGACGTCCGCCTCCACCTTTGCTTTTTCCTTGTCCACCACCCATTGGATGGTCAACAGGATTCATTGCCATACCACGGGTTTGAGGGCGAACTCCAAGCCAACGACTGCGACCAGCTTTTCCGCTAGAAACATTCATATGCTCGACATTGCTTACCTGACCAATAGTTGCATAGCATTCCTCATTAATTCGACGAAGTTCTCCTGATGCCATTTTTATGAGAGCATAACCAGACTCTCTATTGCTTAAGATTGCTTGAGATCCAGCACTACGGACAATTTGACCTCCACGACCAGGCGTAAGTTCTATGTTATGTAATGAGGAACCGAGTGGAATAGCTTTAAGTGGGAGCGCATTTCCTAAGGAAGGTTCTGCATTAACACCGGCTGAAATCTTTGTTCCTACGGTAATACCATGGGGTGCTAAAATATAGGTTTTAGTCCCATCTGGGTATTGAACCAGACAGATGCGTGCAGTACGGTTAGGATCATACTCGACGGATAAAACTTCCCCTATGACGTCACGGTAGAAACGTTTAAAATCAATTATTCTGTAGAGTTTTTTATGTCCTCCACCACGATGTCTTGAGGTCTTACGGCCTCTGTTGTTGCGGCCTCCTGTGCGAGGTTTAATCTCACAAAGCGATTTTTCTGGTTTGCTCTTGGTGATCTCTTCAAATGAAGGAAGAGCCATGAACCGTCGAGAAGGTGTAAGAGGTCTAAAAGTCTTGAGAGCCATAGTATTGAAAGTTTCTATAAATATTAAGCAATGTCAATTTTTTCACCAGGAGCTAAGCTAACAATAGCTTTTTTCCAATGAGCACGACGTCCAAAGTCAGCACGACGTTCTCTCTTCTTTTTTCCTGCGTATTGCATTGTGCGAACTGCTATAACATTTTTTTTGAAAAGACTCTCGATAGCGTTTTTAATTTCAATCTTATTGACGTCCGGGCTAACACGGAAAACATATTGATTCAGCTTTTCAGCAACTAGAGTTGCTTTTTCGCTGATGTGAATTTTTTGAATGAGTTGATACGCTTCCTTCATAAAATATTATGCGATACGGTTTCCTAATGCTGTGAGTCCTTCCTGAGTAATAATAATCTTATCGAAAGCAAGTAGTTGTTCTGTATTCACTTCATCAGCACTCATTAAAAGGGTTGTATGAACATTGCGAGCACTTAGAAATGTATTCTTAGAAAATGAAGTTGAAATTACGAGCGTCGTGGGAAGTGAACTAAAATCACTTTCTAAAGCATGGATTTTTCCAAGAAGTTCCATGAAATTTTTTGTCTTCGGAGCCTCTACTGTAAATGCTTCTATAATGAGCACGTCCTCAGTCAATACACGTGCACTCAAGGCTTTTCTGAAAGCTAGTTTTTTAACTGCTTTGGTAACATTCTTTGCATACGAGCGAGGATGTGGCCCGTGTGAGACACCACCACCAACCCATACTGGGGAACTAGCATAACCTGCACGGGCACGTCCAGTTCCTTTTTGCTTCCATGGTTTCTTGCCAGAAAGATTGACGGTTGCTTTTGTTTTAACAGAAGCAGTACCGCTACGACGGTTTGCTCTCATGGCAACGACAACATCGTGGACGGCTTGAGTGCCTTTACCAGAAGTGATGATATCTATATTCGCTTTTTTGGCGAGATCGGTAGTAAGGAGAGTTGATTTCATGTATGGAATGAATCTAGAGGTAATTAGCTCAATTTGGTAGCAGCTTCTAGCTTAGCATTTTGAGCTACTTTTTTCTTGGAAGGGCGAACCATAACGTAGGTTCCCTTAGCGCCTGGAACGGCACCACTAATCAGAATGACTCCGTCGTTTTCCCGTAGTTGTATGATTTTAAGATTTTGAGTAGTAATACGATCAGATCCCATGTGACCTGGCATTCCCATATTTTTCCAAACTCGACCAGGTGTAAGGCGATTTCCAATAGCACCATTACGTCGATGCATCATCGATCCATGAGTTTCAGGTTGTCCAGCAAACTTAAAGCGCCTCACAACACCTTGAAATCCCTTTCCTTTGGAAGTTGCGATAATATCGACAAATTGTCCTACTTTTAGATTTGAAATTCCCCATTCGCCAAGCTCAGGAGCGGCTTCATTGGGATTAAGGCGAAATTCTTTAAGAAAGCGTTTAGGAGATGACCCTGCTTTTTTAAAATGACCCAGCTGGGCTTTGGTGACGCGCTGTTCTTTTTGCTGATCAAACCCTAATTGCACTGCGCTGTAACCTTCTTTTTCTAGAGTCTTAACTTGAAGAATAGTATTTCCTTTAACCTCTAATACGGTAACGGCATGAACATGTCCTTTGTCATCATAGACACGAGTCATTCCAATTTTTTTTCCAAGAATTCCGAGTGGCATAAAATTTATAGCGATTGAGTAGAGTGCAATTTAAAGGAAAATTTTTTAGATTTTAATGGAGATATCAACACCTGCAGGCAAATTGAGCTTCCTAAGTTCATCAACTGTTTTTGCTGTTGGTTCTAGAATATCTAAAAGACGTTTGTGAGTTCTAATTTCGAACTGATCCATCGATTTTTTATCGACGTGGGGCGAACGGTTGACCGTGAACTTCTCAATATGTGTAGGTAGAGGAATTGGTCCTGCAACCTTGGATCCAGTCCGTTTTGCAGTCTCAACAATTTCCAATGCAGAAATATCAAGAAGGCGAAAATCAAAACCTTTTAGTCGAATGCGTATGCGTTGTTCAGCGGCCATGTAAAGTTGAGTTGTAAAGTTGAAGTGTACGTTGGTTAACTTTTCTGATCCAGAACTGCTGCCAAGACTTGGGCAGGGACCTGTTCAAAATGGGAGGGTTCCATGGAGTAAGCTGCACGTCCTTTTGAAAGAGAGCGAATGGCTGTTGCATAGCCAAACATTTCTGCTAATGGTACCTCCGCGTTAACGCTTGTGCTAATACTTTTTGTTTCTATTGAGATTATTTTTCCACGTCGACGATTCAAATCACCCATAATATCTCCTTGATATTCTTCAGGAGTGATTGCCTCGACTTTCATGATAGGCTCCAGAAGGATCGCTTTTGCTTTCTTCATAGCATCTTTAAGTGCAAAAATAGCGGCCATTTTAAAGGCTAGTTCATTGGAGTCAACATCGTGGTAGGATCCGTCAATAATATCGACATGAAGGTCAATTACTGGATAACCTCCGACAACTCCATTAAGTGTCGCTTCGTTAAGGCCTTTAATAACAGCTGGTATAAATTCTTTTGGAATAGCTCCCCCGACAACTTTATTTTCAATTGTGATTCCTTTTCCACGCTCATTGGGAGCAGTTTTTACAACAACATGTCCGTATTGACCTCGTCCTCCGGACTGCTTGACAAGCTTCCCTTCACCATCAGCTGGCATTAGTGTCGTCTCTTTGTAGGCAATTTGAGGCTTTCCAGAGGCAGCATCAACCTTGAACTCACGCAGCATACGATCTCTGATGATTTCAAGGTGGAGCTCTCCCATTCCTGCAATAATGGTTTGACCAGTATCTTCATTAGTAAAGACACAGAAGGTCGGATCTTCTTCCGCAAGTCGCTGAAGTGCATTGCCCATTTTTTCCTGATCTGCTTTTGTCTTAGGCTCAATGGACATAGAAATAACTGGATCAGGGAACGATGGTGGCTCGAGCAAAATCGTATGATCTTCATTACAAAGTGTATCACCTGTAGTAATATTACGGATTCCAACAATAGCTGCGATATCACCAGAATAGCAGGTATCAATATCCTGTCTTTTATCCGCCTGAATTTGAATCAGACGACTGATACGCTCCCGTTTGTTAGTGCGAGGATTGTAAACTGTATCTCCTTTACTTAATTTTCCGGAGTAGACTCGGAAGAAAACAAGTTTTCCTACAAAAGGATCGCTCCAAAGTTTAAAAGCAAGGGAACAAAATGGGGCATGATCACTTGTTTCAGCTAATTTTTCCTTTCCTGTATCAGGATCCTGTCCTCGAGCCGCTTCAATATCAATAGGGCTCGGAAGGTAGTCAACAACAGCATCAACGAGGTATTGCACTCCCTTGTTTTTGAACGCTGAACCACCAGCTACAGGAACAAAGCGATTAATGATAGTTTGGCGACGAATCGCTTTTTTCAATTCTTCTTTTGAGACCGGCTTTTCCTCTAGGAAGAGATTTCCAACTTCTTCATCGAGATCCATCATCTGATTGACTAGATCTTGGTAGGCAGACTGAGCTAACTCACGACATTCTTCAGGAATTTCATCAATGCGATAGGTTGAGCCCATGCTACTATCATCGTCGTAGAAGACTGCTTTTTGATTCACAACGTCAATTTGACCACGGAGGTTATCTTCAGACCCAATAGGAATAAGAATCGGCCAAGCATTGGCCCCTAGCTTGACACGCATGTCATTAACAGCATTATCAAAATTAGCACCCGTCCGATCCATTTTATTGACGAAAGCAATACGAGGGACGCCATATTTGTTTGCTTGGCGCCATACTGTTTCGGATTGAGGCTGGACTCCAGCAACTCCACAGAATACAGCAATAGCACCATCTAGGACTCGTAGAGAGCGCTCTACTTCTGCTGTAAAATCGACGTGCCCAGGAGTATCAATAATATTAACCCGTTGCTCGATTCCTTGGTAAAGTTTTACAATGTCTTTTTCAACACGCTGCTTCCAGCTACATGTTGTCGCAGCAGAGGTAATGGTTATACCGCGCTCGCGTTCTTGCTCCATCCAATCGGTGACAGTAGTTCCCTCATGAACTTCTCCGATTTTGTGAATCATTCCTGTATAGAAAAGGACACGTTCGGTAAGTGTTGTCTTCCCTGCATCAATGTGGGCACAAATACCAATATTACGCGTTCTTTCCAATGGGAAAGCGCGATCCGGAGAATTCGGATTAGAGGTATCAATTTTTACAACGGCCATGGTAGAATAAAATGCGGAAAAAGAAGGAACGGTACTTAATAATAATATTTTTATTACCAACGAAAGTGAGCAAATGCCCGATTAGCTTGGGCCATCTTGTGAAGATCATCTCTTTTTTTGATAGCTGCACCTTGTCCCGCGTGAGCATCTTTGAGTTCGTTAGCAAGAGCTTTAGCCATGGGAACTCCTTTTCGCTTTTGAGCAAAACCTACGATCCAGCGCATTGCTAGAGCCAATGAGCGATCCATCGGTACTTCCATTGGCACTTGATAGGTTGCACCTCCAACCCGTCGGCTTTTTACCTCGAGACGAGGGCGAATATTTTCAATTGCTTTTTGGAGCACATCGAGAGGATCGATGACATCGCTGACTGAACGTGTCGTTTCGATGGCCGTGTAGACAATTTTTTCTGCGATCGAGCGCTTGCCTTCACGCATCACCGAAGTAATAAGACGCGCTACCAAAGGATTGGCATAGCGAAGATCACGTTTGACTTCTTTATGAATGACGCGTTTGCGGCGGGACATGGTATTTCAGGGTTACAGGTTAGTTACGAACGAATGTGAGAATATTTATTCCGTACAAAATCGGAGTTTTATGTTAACTTTGATGATTATTTAATCGAAATTTACTGACTTGGTATTACTTTTTCTTCTTACCAGTCGCTTTTGCTTCTTCTCCGGCTTTGGGACGTTTTGCACCGTATTTGGAACGACTGCGACGACGACCATCTACCCCAAGACTATCAAGTGTTCCACGTACGATGTGATATCGAACTCCAGGAAGATCCTTAACACGTCCCCCGCGCACTAGAACGATCGAGTGTTCTTGCAGGTTATGTCCCTCTCCAGGAATATAAGCAATTACTTCCTGCCCGTTTGTGAGGCGAACCTTAGCAACTTTGCGCAATGCGGAGTTCGGTTTTTTGGGCGTACGAGTCATGACTTGAACACAGACGCCACGACGTTGCGGACAATTCACTAGGGCTGGTGATTTTGATTTCACCAATACCTTGCGGCGTCCTTTTCGTACGAGTTGATTGATTGTCGGCATAATGTTAATTAGGGGCTTCGCCTCCTCTCTCATTAAAGGGCATTTTAGAGAATCCCAGAGACATGAAATCATGTGTACTAGGAGGCTTTGGGAAGACCGTGAGGGGTGAATGTAGTGGAAATGCAAACAAGTGCAAGAAGAAATTCATTTTTTTGGAAAAAATTTGTTGTAGCAATACTGAAACCGAACATCTTTGAACTTCTTATTTAATTCCTCATTCATGCTTTTACTCGGTTCTCACATTTCTACTCAAGGCGGCCCTAGCAATGCGATTGAAAGAGCGGTTCATATCGGGTGCACGGCAATGCAAATTTTTGTAAAAAATAATATGCAGTGGCATGCAACACCATTTACGGAAGCCGAAGCGACTGCATTCACCCAGCACCCCCTTCACAACAAGCTTGGAGCTATAGTTGCCCATGCTGGATATCTTATTAATCTTGGTGTTGAGAAAACAATAAATCATGAAAAATCATTGTTATCCCTGGCGCAGGAATTGATTCGTTGTGAACAACTCCACATTCCTTTTTTAGTTCTTCATCCTGGGTCCCATCTTGGCGCTGGAGCTGCTCATGGGATTCGTTGTGTGGTGGAAAGCCTTAACCAGATTCATGCTGACCATCCCAATCTTCAGGTGCGCATTGCACTTGAAACTACTGCTGGACAAGGGAGCTGCCTCGGTTCTTCTTTCAAGGAACTTGCCTCTATTTTAGAACAAGTTTCCTCCCCGGATCGGCTTCGTATTTGCCTTGACACAGCTCATGTGTTTGCAGCTGGCTATGACCTTTCAAGCCCGCAGGGTGCAGAAAAGGTCTTTCATGAGTTCGATCGTATCGTCGGCCTTCATCAACTCTGTGTATTGCATATCAACGAATCCAAGGCCTCCCTTGGTTCTCGCGTTGATCGCCATGATAATCTAGGCCAAGGAAAAATAGGATTAGAAGCATTTCGCTGGATCATGCAGGCAGAAGAACTTGCCCCTATTCCTAAGATTTTAGAAACACCAAAAGGGAAGGATTTAGTCGAAGATGTCGTTGCCATGAAATTGCTCCGAAGTTTCATTCCCAATTTTTTATAGAATCAGAATCGATTAAAAATCCCTTTTGCAATTATTCTGTAATAATGGTTTAGGAAATTAAGAATCGCCCTTGAGAAGCACTATAATTTTTTCTTAACCCGCATATTTCATACTGATCGTAACGAGGAGACGGCAAAGGCTGATGAGGCACTACCGGCGGTCTGGAGAGCGCGGGGGGAGGCTGCCCTGCCTTTAGGCTGCCCTGAAAGGGCGAGACGAGCGGGAGCGAGCGAGTCAACGCAGGCACGTATTCTGACGACTGCTGTATGAGTCCCTACTGCCCGAAGAATACTTCGAGTTTGGGTACACTGCGTGAAAGATACCAGAGGAGGTGAGCACTGGATTGACGCGGAAGTGACACAGCCCGGCCACAGTACTCACTCTTTTTAAAAGGCTCTATTCTCAACTCTGGAATTGAGATGGAGCTGCTCCATAGGCGTTATTTATTTTTTTCATCCTCTAGGCTAGCTTTTACAGCAGCTTCAATTTCGGCATACAGCGCCGCATCACTTTTAAGTGCTACTTTTGCAGCATCACGACCTTGAGCAAGTTGATTCCCTTTGTAGCTAAGCCAGGAGCCACGCTTCTCAATAATATTTTTTTCAAGTGCCAGGTCGAGCAAGGAGCCAGTATTGGAAATACCTTCGTTATACATAATATCAAACTCTGCTTCGGTAAAAGGAGGAGCTACTTTATTTTTGACCACTTTGACACGTGTTCGGTTTCCAGTCACCGTTCCGTCGGTTGTTTTGATAGCCCCAATACGGCGGATATCGATTCGCACGCTTGAATAAAACTTCAATGCTTTACCACCTGGAGTTGTTTCTGGATTTCCAAACATGACCCCAATTTTTTCACGAATCTGATTAGTAAATATGACACATGTATCTGCCTTAGAGATGAACGCAGTAAGTTTTCTCATCGCAGCACTCATGAGTCTGGCCTGAGCTCCCACTACAGAGTCCCCAATCTCTCCTTCGAGCTCTGTTTTGGTTACCAAAGCAGCAACCGAGTCAAGAACAACCACATCAAGTGCATTGGAACGCACAAGTGTTTCACAAATACGCAGCGCCTCTTCGCCAGAACTTGGCTGGGAGACAAGAAGATCTTCTAGATTCACTCCAAGTTTACGTGAGTAGGCAGGGTCCAAGGCATGCTCCACATCAATAAAAGCAGCAAGACCACCGCTTTTTTGAGCCTGAGCAATCACACTTAATGTGAGTGTTGTTTTACCTGAGGACTCAGGTCCATAGATTTCAATAATGCGTCCCCTCGGAAATCCCCCCACCCCAAGAGCTCTATCAATAAGAAGGTTGCCAGTGGGAATGACAGAGATCCCTTTAGATCCTTCTGCTCCAAGTCTCATGATAGCACCATCTCCGTAATCTTTAGCAATTTGCTGAATCGCAAGATCGAGATTTTTGGCCCGCGCCGCAACAGCCTTTTCGCTGAGCCCAGAATGTTTGAGGACGGTAGTAGCAATATTTTCTTCAGTTTTGGCCATGAGATATTTTATTTTTGGGAAGAGGGTTAGCCTGCATATTTTATACTGATCCTGTGACGAATTGCAACACCCTGATAGATACAGAGTAAGGCTCGAACTTCTCCTCGGGCAGCATGAAATATACAGCTACCGTTGAAGATCACCGCCATCCTTGTCTGCATCAGGGTTCGCAGCACCTCTTGGTACATCAGTTTAAAAGACCCGGATCAGTGAACTGAGATTCTAAAGAAATGAAAGCTGAAAGCAAGCATCACTCACAACTCTTGAGTCCTTGAGGAGAAGTTTGAGCTACCACAATGAGAGGAGCGTGTCAAGACCAACTATTTTAGCACGCATATTTCATACTGAAGTGTTATGAGGTGCTGTCCAAAGCTCATTAGCCCGCATATTTCATACTGGTTCGTCGCGAGGCGCCGCGAATCCTGATGCAGACACCACCGGCGCTCGGAAGACCAGGGTGGAGACTGCCCTGTAAGGGCGAGACGAGCGGGAGCGAGCGAGTCAACGAAGATGATGGATTGCAACGACGGCTGTATGTTTCATACTGCCCAAGGAGCAATTCGAGGCTGACGCAGTATCCATCAGGTGTTCGCAAGCCGCAGCAGAATCGGTATGAAATATGCGGGTTAGTACAAGACAGGCGAAGGAAATCGGAGTGCTCCCACCTATGAATCGAGTCTTTTGACATCAAAATGATTCCCTTTGGTAAGAACTCACGCTAGAGTCTCGAGCTTCATGAAGCCCCTTCCTACATCCCTGGTTCCTCGCTTGCTAAGCACAGTGACGCTCTGGATGCTCATTATTGCAACCATTGTCACACAATCAGAAAATGGTTATTCTATCCTCATTGCTGCTGCAGCACTCGGATCGCTCTGGGAGTACTTCTGGCTTTTGAGGGTAGCGTTGATTCCCCGTCATTGGCGCCTCGGTTATTTTTCAGGCATCATCTTGCTCTTAGGAAATTTTTGGCTGCTCCGTAATCCCCATTTTGGAGGCCCATTGGTGAACGGAGGAGGAGCCATTTTTATTTTTGAGGCGCTGCTTCTGGTTCTTTTAATACTCACTCTTTTTGCCAAAACTCTCTTTTCTTTAAAACTAGAACGAGAAGCTGCAGATGCTATTGCCTTCACCCTTCTTGGAATTGTATATATCCCGTGGCTCTTTTCTTTTGTTTCAAAAATCATCTACCTCACCCCCCATAATGCTAATGGGCTTCTCACTGGACAATATTATGTTCTCTTCCTTTTAGTCGTCACAAAATTCACTGATGTTGGTGCTTTTGTCTGTGGAAGCTTGTTGGGGCGCCATCCTTTTTTTGTGCATGTCAGCTCTACAAAAACACTGGAGGGATGCATTGGAGCTCTTTTTTTTGGATTACTAAGCGGCTGGCTCTTTTTTATCTTTTTTCAAAAACAATTACCCCTCTTGCAGCCCCTGAGTGTTGTCATCATTTCTTTAATTCTAGGCATTGCAGCCATCGCAGGTGATTTAGCAGAATCGCTTTTAAAGCGCACGCTACAGACAAAAGACTCCAGTAATACCTTGCCAGGGATTGGCGGAGGACTTGATTTAATCGACAGCGTTCTTTTTACCGCTCCGATTTTTTATTTTATATTGCAAGGGCTCATTGTTAGGGAAGGTTAGAGAATCCAAAGATGAAGTGACGCATTGTACAATCTCAACCCTTCTCTGATAAAATGTTTTCTCCCCGTCGTGTTGTTGTTTTAGGATCCACCGGCTCTATTGGAGAAAGTGCCGCTAAAGTGGCCCGAGCACTTCCTGATCAAATGAAGATTGTTGGTATTTCTGGCTACCATAATCTTCCCCGTCTCATAGAACTTACTCAAGAGTTCAGACCCTCTGCGATCTCAACAAAAGAAAAAACAGATGCTGATCTCTTAATAGAATCATGCGCTACTACCTCCCCTGCACCTTTGGTTGTTCACGGTGAGGAGGGATTGCTAACGCTTGCAACCTTACCAGAAGCTGAACTCATTGTGATTGCAATTGTCGGTATTACTGGCTTGAAACCTGCATTGGCTGCATTAAAGGCAGGCAAGAATCTTGCTATAGCAAGCAAAGAGATTTTGGTGATGGCTGGCCATGAAGTAATGACCACCGCTCAGAGATACAAGCGCCAGGTTCTTCCAATCGATAGCGAACACAATGCTCTTTTCCAATGCCTGGAAGGTCGTGACCCTGTTACCGTGCGCCGTCTGATCCTTACCTGTTCAGGGGGACCATTTCGTAAAGCAGAAGCATCTCATCTTGCTCATGTGACTCCTTCCATGGCCCTTCGTCACCCAACCTGGAACATGGGATCTAAAATCACGATCGATTCAGCAACTCTCTTTAACAAAGGTCTTGAAATGATCGAAGCGCACCATCTCTTTGGTTTTCCAATGGAAAAAATCGATGTGGTGATTCATCCAGAAAGCATCATTCACTCCATGGTCGAGTTTGTGGATGGCTCTCTTTTAGCTCAAATGAGCAGGAATGATATGATGCTTCCTATTCAATCTGCAATCACCTATCCCCAGCGTATCGCTGGTCCATGCGCTCCGCTGAACTTAGCAGAAATTGGAGCACTTCATTTCGAAAAGCCCCGTCATGATCTTTTTCCAGCACTTCAACTGGCAAGAGAAGCCGGAACACGAGGAGGGACGATGCCTGCCATTCTTAATGCTGCGAATGAAAAAGCCGTGGAGCTTTTTCTCGAGGAGAAAATTTCTTTTCCCTCCATTTGGAATTATGTTGCTACCGTGATGCAGCAGCTTCCTAGTATCCCCACTCCTACACTAGAAGAAATCATAGAGGCAGATCATGCCGCTAGAAATGCTGTTTTACAGCTTTACAAAAGAGGATAACTCAGAGGATAATCCCCGGCTATGTGGCTCTTGCTTCCCTTACTCACGACATCCCTTGTTATTGTTTCTCTCTTGATGATTATTGTTGTTTTAATGCAACGTCCCAAGAGCGAAGGCCTCGGAGCGGCCTTTGGAAGCAGCATGACAGATAGTCTCTTTGGAACGCAGACAAGTACGATTTTAAATAGATTCACAGTCTGGCTTGGAGGATTATTTTTTCTACTCACGCTGATTATTTCTGTGGTCTACGCGAGGTCCTCGAGCGGCCCAACAAAAATTCAGGAACAACTCATGAAACAGCCTGCTCCCATGATAAAAAAGGAAATACCTTTACCAACACCAGTTTCTCCTGCTGTTAAAAAAGAGGGACATTAAGAGTTACTCCACAAGAGAAAATTCTCTTTCGTCCTATTCCATGGTGAGCATGAAGGTCATTGAACAGGTCTCTCTCATGCAGAGCATATGCAATGATGCATTACGACCTCTTGTTTTTGTCCCGACCATGGGAGCTCTCCATGAAGGGCATGCCTCCCTCATAAGCCATGCACGAGAGCTTGCAGGGACATCAGGCACTGTTGCTGTTTCTATTTTTCTGAATCCAAAGCAATTTAATATCGCGAAGGATTTAGAATGGTACCCACGTCCTTTTGAAGCTGACAAAGCACTGTGTCAGCGCACTGGAGTTGATCTTATTTTTCACCCTAGTGTCGAAGAAATGTATCCTTGCGATACTTCTATTCATGTTGAAGAAAATCAGCTTTCTCAACATCTTTGTGGAGCCTCCCGTCCTGGGCATTTTTCCGGTGTTGTTACTGTGCTTACAAAACTTTTTAACATTGTTACCCCAGATCGCGTGCTCTTTGGTGAAAAAGATTGGCAGCAACTTGTAATAGCACGTCGATTAGTCTGGAATCTCAATTTTCCAACAGAGGTGATTTCCCACCCCACCGTACGAGAAGAAGATGGTCTTGCAATGAGTTCACGTAATGCACGGCTTTCTTTACAAGATCGAAGCGTGGCTTCCAAGATTTATGAAGCACTTAGAAAAACCAGAACACGTACACTAGAGGGAGAAAGCAACGTTTCAGCACTTCTTGAATCGACGCGAGGAGACCTTGAATCGATTCCTAATTCCATCATCGACTATATAGAAATTGTAGACGAGCAAACCCTGCAACCGCTAAAAAAGATTATTCCTAGCACGACTCCTGCTCGCCTTCTTGTGGCTGTTAAGATGGGCGAAACACGACTCATTGATAATATTGGGTTAACCCGGATGTTTCATACTGATCGTGACGAGAAGGTCGCAAAGCTGAAATAAGGTTCTCAATTCTATGAATCAATTTAACTACGTTATTGTTGGTAGTGGTAGCGCAGGACTTACCTTTGCTCTGAAAGCGGCAGAACAGGGCTCGGTAGCAATTGTCACCAAACGTTCGAGAAGTGACTCTAACACTGCATGGGCACAAGGTGGTATTGCATGCGTCACAAGTGATGAGGACTCCATGGAACTCCATGTTCGTGATACTTTAGTTGCTGGTGATGGACTTTGTAATGAAGAAGTCGTGAGAACGATACTTAAGGAGGGACCTGCTTGTATTGCCGAGCTCGTTTCCTGCGGAATGGATTTTGATAAGCGTACTAACGAGAATGGGAAAAATGAACTCGATTTAGGAAAAGAGGGAGGTCATTCCAAACGTCGTATTTTACATGCTCGGGATCGCACTGGTTTTGAAATTGAACAAACTTTGATTGCGGCTGTCTTAAGGCACCCCAACATTACCTTGTTAGAAAACCATATGGCAGTCGATCTGATCACCACAGAAAAGCTTGGTGAAAAGAATGGACCCATTCGCTGTGTGGGTCTTTATGTTTTTGATGAAAAAAAGGAATGTGTCGAAACAATCCGAACTGATGTGACCGTGCTTGCGACAGGGGGATGCGGAAAAGTCTATCTCTATACGACGAATCCGGACATTGCTACAGGTGATGGTATTGCCATAGCGTGGCGAGCTGGAGCAGCCATTGCCAATATGGAATTCATGCAGTTCCATCCCACCTGCCTCTACCACCCTAAAGCAAAATCATTCCTCATTTCCGAAGCCGTGCGCGGAGAGGGTGGTCTCTTAATCAATAGTGCAGGGGAACGCTTCATGGAGCACTATGATTCTCGTCGAGAGCTTGCTCCTCGTGATGTCGTGGCACGTGCTATTGATGCTGAAATGAAAAAAAGGGGAGATGAATGCGTCTATCTCGATATTCGCTCAAAATCCCCCATATTCTTGCAACAACGCTTTCCTAAGATTTATGAAACATGCCTCCATAATGGGATTGATATTACTCAAGAACCGATTCCAGTAGTTCCGGCAGCTCATTACCAATGTGGAGGTATTAAAACAGATCTTCATGGCACAACCTCAATTGCTGGACTCTATGCCATTGGAGAAACAGCTTTCACAGGCCTCCACGGAGCAAATCGGCTTGCTAGCAATTCTCTCCTCGAGGCCCTGGTGATGGCACACCGTGCTGAGGCTCATGCCAGAGGAGAATATCATCACCAAGATCCTATGGCACTCCCTGCATGGCACTCTGGAGATGCCCAGGATCTTGATGAAAGGGTAGTTATTCATCACAACTGGGATGAAATCAGACGCCTCATGTGGGATTACATGGGAATCGTACGAACTGATAAGCGGCTTCAACGTGCAACCACACGTTTAAAAAATCTTGAAATGGAGATTCGAGATTTTTATTGGAACTTTAAAATATCTGCTGATCTTCTGGAATTGCGCAATCTCGTGACCACGGCACAGCTTATGGTCCAATCTGCGATGAGTCGAAAAGAGAGTCGAGGACTCCACTACACACTTGATTATCCTGAGCACGATCCTGAATTGTGCCGTGACACGATAATCCTAAAAACGTAACTCTCTAGCCCGCATATTTCATACTGGTTCGTCTCGAGGCGCCGTGCAAAGCTCATTAGTACAAGGCGGGTTAACCTGCTCTAGAAGAGAGGGTCCAAGAGAAAGACTACACGTCTAAATTTCGGACATTAAGCGCATTATCTTCAATAAAGTGACGACGCGGCTCGACCACCTCTCCCATGAGTAAGTTGAACATTTTCCCAGCTTCAAGAGAATTATCATCATTGAGCTCCACTTTGAGGAAGCGACGCCTCTCCGGTTTCATGGTTGTTTCATAGAGCTCTTTGGCATTCATTTCTCCAAGACCTTTGAATCGTTTGATCTGAACACCACGACGGCCTACTTCCTTAACCATTTCTAAAATATTTCCTATCGAAAAAATATCGTGGGTCGTCTCTCCATCGATCATTTTAAAAAGCGGAGTAGCACTTTGAGCATATTGCTCAATATTCATTCCCTTTGCAGCAAGCTCTACAATCAACCTTTCGATTCCTTTCGATTCATGAATCTCTAGTAAACGAGCACGTCTCTTACGCACTGCTGATTTTTTGTCACGGGTAATAGTTTTTTCTAACTCGACATTGGGGAGCTCTCCTTCACTACCCTCAACTAATTCTGATCCTTCAAGTTCATTTCCTAAAATGGAAATTTCAAAGAGATTTAAATCAGGATTTGTGGAGGAAAAATCACGGAGCGCTGTCTCATCATGGAAATATTCTACTTGCTCTTGGTTCCCTGCTCGGATCACTACCAGGTAATTAGGAAGCATCCTCTTTGTGTGAAATGTCTGGAGATAGTCTGCAAAGTTTCCTCCAAGACGACGAATGGCTTCGTTATATTTTTGAAGTCGTTCTAGTAATTCTAAAATTTCTTTGAGCTGAACTGCACTGAATTCCTTTCCATCATTCATACCTACTAACTTCACCTCTTCAGCACCAAGGGAAATGAGGATGCGGTTGAGTTGCAGATCATCATCCACATATTCTTCTCTCTTTTTGCGCTTAATTTGATAAAGCGGTGGCTGAGCAATGAAAACATGTCCACGCCGCAGCAGCTGGGGCATTTGATTGTAGAAAAAAGTTAACAGCAAGGTGCGGATATGAGATCCATCGACATCAGCATCCGTCATGATGATGATTTTTCCATAGCGAAGTTTTTCAATATTGAAGGCCCCCTCCTGATTTCCATCACCGATGCCTGTGCCCACAGCAGTGATCATCGTCTGAATTTCAGTATTCTGAAGCACTTTATCCAGACGTGCTTTTTGAACATTGATGAGTTTACCACGAATCGGGAGGATTGCTTGAAAACGCCGATCACGTCCTTGCTTAGCACTTCCACCAGCACTATCACCCTCGACGATGTAAAGCTCTGTTAATGCTGGGTCACGTTCTGAACAATCTGCTAATTTTCCAGGAAGACCACCTCCTGTAAGAGCACTCTTTCGAACTGTTTCACGTGCTTTACGAGCCGCTTCGCGAGCCCGAGCGGCAGTTAGGCCTTTTTCAATCACTTTTTTGGCTACTGCAGGATTCTGATCAAAATGATCCATGAGTCCTTCATAAACTGCTGAGTTCACAATCCCATCAACCTCAGTATTCACTAATTTTACCTTTGTCTGAGACTCAAATCGAGGATTTGGGAGCTTCACACTTAAGACAGCTACTAACCCTTCACGTACATCATCACCAGAGAGAGCAGGATCTTTTTCTTTAATCAGATTATTAGCTTTAGCATGCTGATTAATCGCACGTGTCAATGCTGTTCGAAGACCGGTCAAATGGGTTCCACCGTCTGGATTAGGAATGGAATTGGCAAAACAAAGAATCTGATCACTGTACGAATCATTGTATTGTAAAACCACATCAACAAAAATATCCTCACGCTTCCTTGAAATAATGATGGGCTTAGGATGGATGACCTGTCTTGTCTCACCGAGTTGACGAACAAATTCCGCAATACCGTATTTATAAAAGAAGGTTTCATGGCGCGGCTTGTAATCCTCATCATCCCGTTCATCGGTAAGAACAATTTCAATTCCAGGATTTAAAAAAGCAAGTTCACGTAACCGTGAGGCAAGACGTTCAAATTTAAACGTTGTCGTGATCGTGAAGATTTCAGGATCAGGTAAAAATGTAACAAAAGTTCCAGTCTGCTTTTTATTTTTAAGTTCACTTAAGACCAAGTTTTTGGGTTGTTTTTCCCTGTTCAAAGGACATGAAAAAAACTTTTCCTTCTCGCATTACTTCTACTTTGAACCAGGTAGAGAGCGCATTCACGCACTTGGCACCCACACCATGAAGACCACCACTATACTTGTAGGCTCCCTGGCCAAACTTTCCTCCTGCATGCAGATTGGTGAGCACTAGCTCGAGCGCAGGAATTTTAAATTTTGGATGAACATCGACTGGAATACCACGACCATTATCACGAATAGAAACAGAACCATCGCTATGAATGATCACCTCCACTCGAGAACAATAACCTGCTAGATGCTCATCAATAGAATTATCGAGCACTTCGAACACACAGTGATGAAGTCCCCTTTCATCAGGATCCCCAATGTACATCCCAGGGCGCTTGCGCACAGCATCAAGACCTTCCAGTTTGTCGATTTGAGCCGCTCCGTAGGTCTCTCCTCCCGAAGTATCTTGTTTTTCTGGAACAAGATCTTCCTGAGTTGAAGAACTCATTTCAAGGGATTCAGCAGTTACTTCAGGCAGGTTACTTTTTTTGGACATGGGAAAACTCTCAAAAGGGATCTAAACGAATGTTCTATTCTAGTGAACAGCACGGGGGGTATCAACGCTTTTTTATTGGGGGCTAGGACTGACCACGCGTTGTTTGAGAACAATAGTGTTTACTAGGGAATCAGGATACTGGGTTGCAATCATCTGCAGCAAACGTTTGGCTTCTTCTTTTTTACCCAACCGAGCCATGATCCGAGCCTCTAGCAGCAATGCCTCAGGAGCAGCATAGGATTTGGGATAGGTCCCCACTGCTTTTTGAAGGTCTTGGATCGCCCAATCTGCATGCCCCATCGCATCTTCATTCATGGCTTTTCCTAAATAGGCAGAAATGGCCAGGGGATTATGTGAAAAGGACTTCAAAAATTGATCATACGTTTTACTGGATTCTTCAAAATGATGATTGTGTGCTTGAGCTCCTGCTAAAAGCAACAAGGCATTAGCAGCAGCTCCAGAGTGGGGATAACGATGAACTACTTTTTGCCATCCCTCTACTCCACTGACACTCGACAACAGGCTCTCTGCAGCAAGACGCTCTGAGCGTTTCCAGAAAAAAAGAACTCCAACAATAAAAAACAGACCCATCGCCACAAGTAATGCTATCATTATTTTTGAACGATGTTGTTCCCACAGCATGAATAAAGAAGGGGGAGTGATGGAAGATGTTTCAGCAGGCATATTTGAAAAAATGTTCCATGAGAGTAGGAGTTGAGGAGTCAAGCATCAAGTTTGTTTTCAAACAAAAAAAATCTAGTTCGGATATTTTACACTGATCGTGACGAGGAGGCCGCGAAGGCTGATAGATTGGGACGACGGCTGTATGTTTCATACTGCCCGAGGAGCAATTCGAAGCTGACGCAGTATCCATCAGGTATTCGCAAGCCGCAGCAGAATCAGTATGAAATATGCGGGTTAGGGCTCTACCAATTCGTTGTAGCCTAGCACGGCTATTTTAAGTAATATTTTGACGCATTATGAAGCGATTAAAACTGTTCTTACTTGTCTCACTAGTGATAATTATTTCATCTGGAATAGGCTCTTCTTTTCCACTTTCTTCTCCTTCTCAAAAAAACTCCTCTTTAGCTCCATTAAAGAATTCTGCAAAAGCGACCAGTTTCTCTTCTAAGGAGGGTGTATTTATTTCTGGAAGGCAACTGCTAGTTCATGGAGAACCTTTTATTATGAAGGGAATCTGTTATAGCCCTGTCCGCAAAGGGGGAAACTTTCCAGAGGACCTCATGATCAATAACCCTACTGTAAAAGACTTAGCGGTTATTCAACATGATTTTCAAATGATGCACGCTGCAGGTATCAACACGATTCGAACTTACTTTCCAATCATTGATTCACGCATCCTCAAACTACTCACGAAATATCAACTACGAACGATTGTTCCAGTTCTAAGCAGTCATCAAACTTCCTTTCAAAACCTGAGTTCCACTATAACACTTTTAAAAAACCATCCCTCTACTCTCATTTGGGAAATTGGAAATGAATGGGATATCAACTTTTTTTATAGTAAGAAAATGGATCTAAAACATCCACAGGGCCTTGGATTTCAGGATTCTTTGAAACTCGTGAAAAACAGTGCTACTTACATCAAACTGCTTGATAAAAGGCATCCTGTGAGCACAGGTGTTTCTGCGAGAGTTTTAAAAAATAGATCCCATTTAGCTCAACTAGCTCAGCTCGATTCAGTCGATCTTTTTGGTATTAATATTTATCATGGATTGAGCTTTGGTAATAGACTTGATCAATGGGCCAGCCATATGACAAAGCCACTCTACATCGGAGAATGTGGAGCAGATGCGTTTAATACTTTAATTAATGCCGAAGATGATGCCTCTCAGGAAATCGCTACTCGCTGCCTTATTACCGAAATATTAAATAATTTGTCTGCCGTGAATCCGAAAAATGTCTTAATTGGAGGCTGTATTTTTGAATGGAATGATGAATGGTGGAAAGATCCCAATGGATCCCCACTAACACACGATAATGGAGGAATAGTAGCACCAGGAGAAGGCCCCTATCCTGATTACGTTTTTAATGAAGAATGGTGGGGGATTGTTGATATTGACCGCCATCCCAGACCTGCCTACACACCCCTTAAGGAACTTTACTTAAAAAATAGATAAAATAGGGAGGCTGGATTACTCACCACGTGCAATGGAAGCGGGTATTAACTCCTCAAGCTCTCTATTAATCGAGTTGTAGAGCGATCCTGGACTAAAGGTAGAATCTCTATAACCGTGTCGCACTCCTCTAACACCTCTCTCTCCTCTAGATCAAGCGTTTCTGGGGTATAGTCACCCCCTTTTGCATAAATGGCGGGCTTTAGCTTTTGAATCACATCACTCACCCGTAATTCATCAAAAATAGTCACATAATCGACACAGCGTAATGCAGCGAGAACCTCAGCACGATCGTGTTCATTATTTAACGGACGTGTCGGCCCTTTGAGTTCGCGCACCGAACGGTCGCTATTGACTGCAATAAGCAGCACATCCCCTAACTGCCGGGCCTGTTCCAGATAGCGGACATGGCCAGTGTGAAGCAGGTCAAAGCAGCCATTGGTTAACACGAGACGCTTTCCCTCATGACGATATTTTTCCCCCAGTGCAGCTAGTTGGTTATTAGTGATAAAATTTTCCATGATTGAAAAGGAAAACAGATAGACCTCCAGAAAAAAAGTGCTTTCTGGACTAGCCCGCATATTTCACACTAAATCTATTACGGCTTGTGGAAAGTTCATCATTACTGTGTTGGTCTCGAATTGTGATTTGGACAGTATGAAACATACAGCCCGGCATCCCAATCCTTCGCCCGCCTTGTACTAATAACCTTTGCACGGCGCCTCATGACACTTCAGTATGAAATATGCGGGCTAATCCTAAATTCGTTATTGCTATCCCCCAAATAGCAGCCTTACAATTCCCCAAACGCCCGCACTTCAATTCCCCAAACGCCCGCACCTCAATTCCCCAAACGCCCGCACCTCAATTCCCCAAACGCCCGATATCCTCTCTATGGAAAATACCTCTTCCTACTACCCGAGACCTCTTACAGGTAGTATTAAAGTGGCCATGAAGGACACTCCTGTGATTTGTCTTCTAGGACCTCGTCAATGCGGAAAGAGCACCTTGGTTCGCACCGCATTTGCAAAACATACCTATCTCAACTTAGATCAAGAAGAAATTCTTTTAACGGCACTCCAAGATCCTGCTGGCTTTGTAAAAAATCTTCCAGAACGAGTTATTTTAGATGAAGTACAACGGGCCCCTCGCTTACTTCGCGCCATCAAAACTTCGGTCGACAATGACCGTCGCCCAGGACGTTTTATTCTTACAGGTTCTGCAAACTTACTGCTACTGCCTCAGCTCAGCGATTCGCTTGCAGGCCGCATGGAAGTGCTGCAGCTACATCCCTTCAGCGAAGCTGAAAAAGAACACCACCCAGGAAAATTTTTGAAAGATTTTTTAGCTAACAAAATCAAGCCACGCATTGAAGGCTCTGACACAAAAGAGTCTTCTCCCTCTCTCCAAGAGCGACTTGTTGCCGGAGGCTACCCAGAGCCACTCAAGCGATCTCCGATTCGAGCACGTCAATGGTATCATAATTATCTCAAATCCATTATCGAGCGCGATATTCATGATGTCGCCAAAATCCGTGATGCACATCAAGTCATCACCCTCCTGCGACTCCTTTCCTTTTCAACAGCACAACTCATCAACACCACAAGTCTGAGCAACGCTCTCCGAATTGATCGTAAAACCGTAGAGCATTATCTCTCCATTTTAGAAAAGATTTTTTTAATTCGTTTTCTCCACCCATGGCATCCCAACAATGGAAAACGCCTCATCAAAAATCCCAAGCTTCATTTTCTCGACACGGGCTTGGCAGCAGCGCTTGCTGGGCTCAAAGCCACGGATTGGATTTCACAACGGGAACGCTTTGGTCATTTGCTTGAATCTTTTGTTGTGCAGCAACTCATCGCGCAGGCTGGTTGGACTGATCCTGAATTACGATTTTGGCACTACCGTGATCATGACAAAGTTGAAGTCGATCTTGTCATCACGCGCGGAGAAGAGACATGGGGCATTGAAGTCAAGGCGGCGGCTTCTATTAACGAGCACGATGGTCAAGGATTACGACGTCTTGCTAGTCGCTGTGGAAAAAATTTCCAAGGTGGTCTTGTTTTTCACAACGGTAATACTACCTTTCCCTTATCAGACAAGCGATTCTTAGCTCTACCACTGAAAAAACTTTGGGAGGGGTAATCTCATTTCAAAAGCGTAAATATTTTTTATGATAATGGGTGACATCACTTGCCCCATCTTCATCTGCTTTATTAAGATGATGAAGCTGTATTTTTAATTGAAGAGTGTTCTATCTTCCAAGCTTAACCCGCATATTTCATACTGATCGTGACGAGGAGGCCGCGAAGGCTGATGGGGTAAGGCAGGCGAGCATTTTGATGCAGGGCTGTATGTGTACATACTGCCCAAATCAAAATGTGAGCCTAACGCAGCATCCACCCTTGCTTCCCGTCCTCCGCAGTAGATTAGTGTGAAATATCCGGGTTAACTATCAAGCAGGCAACCAAAGATGGTCGAGGCCTAGATAGAGATTCATAATAAAGAACTAATGGCTGACTGGAAGTTAGCCCAGATGTTTTATACTGATCGTGACGAGGGAGCTGCGAAGGCTGATGGGGAACCACCGGCGGTCGGGGAACCGCGAGGGAGACTGCCGGGAGACAGCCTTTAGGAAGTCCTGAAAGAGCGAGACGAGTGGGAGCGAGCAAGACAACGCATACACGTATTTTAACGCAAGACTGTAAGAGTCCCCACCGCCCAAGTCAAAAGGGGAGTCTAACGCAGCATCCATCTGACTTCCCGGCTTCCATAGTAGATCAGTATGAAATATTCGGGTTAACGCTTCATCAATGCTCCAACTGTTTAGTTTTGAGCCTCTTCTTTTTGTGGAGGAAGAGTATTACTGTTATTAGGAGCTGCAGGATTTCAATAAATCTTCCCATAGCTCCTTTTGCTCCCATGCTAACATTTCTCTTTTTTGTGTTCTTTGCGTTCTCTTGGGGCTAATTTTTCTCATCTCTTGTTTTTTGTGGCTATGTCTTCTTTCAAAAAATTCTATCAGCGTTGTGGCAAATCGTTCCAATCTTGTGCATGTCACACTCCAGCTACTCAAAGCGAAGCTGAAGAATGGCCCTTGATGTTTTTTTTAGCTGGTGCCTGTTTTGTTTTTGGACTCTTTGGACTACTTTCAGATTTTTACTGGCATGAACCCTCAATGACCCTTGGGCTCTACCTCCTGGCCTACTTGACCGGAGGATGGAAGGCTACGGGTGAGGCATGGGATCATCTAAAAAAAGGAGAACTCGATATTCAGTTTTTGATGATTGCGGTAGCTGCTGGAGCCGCTTCTATTGGTGCCTGGCGTGAAGGAGCTCTACTCCTTTTCCTCTTTTCTGCTTCTGGAGCAATGGAGCACTTTGCAATGGGGCGGACCAAGAAAGCCATTGGAGCCCTATTTCGCGGAGCTCCTAAAACAGCACGTGTACTCCATGACGGTCAAGAGGAGCAACTTCCAGTTGAGGCTTTGATGCCAGGAATGAGAGTGCTCGTTACCACAGGAGAACAGATCCCTGCTGACTTAGAGATTATGAAGGGGGAGAGCGCCTGCGATGAATCCAACCTTACTGGTGAAGCCTTACCGGTAAAAAAAACACGGGGAGATCTAGCTCTTTCAGGCACCATCAACCTCTGGGGAGTTCTCGAGGGGCGCGTCTTGCGTCCTGCCAGCGAAAGTTCTCTGCAAAAAATTATTCGCCTCATTCAAGAAGCACAGCAACTCAAAGCTCCTTCTCAGCGATTTACAGACCGTTTTGGAACAGGGTACACCCTTCTTATCTTAACCCTCTGTACCATCATGTTTTTTGTCTGGTGGCTTTTGTTACATAGACCTGTTTTTTTCTCAACCCCAAATGTTACAAGTGCTTTTTATCGCACAATGACACTACTCGTCGTTGCCTCTCCTTGTGCCCTCGTTCTTTCAGTACCCTCTGCCATCCTTTCTGCCATTGCAAGTGGAGCACGGCAAGGGATTCTCTACCGTGGTGGAGCAGCTATTGAAACATTAGCTCAAGTCACTGTTGTAGCTCTTGATAAAACTGGAACAATCACTTCGGGAAACCTCATCCTCTCAGATTTTCAATGCCTTCACGGTGATAAAAATAAGCTCCAGGAAATTGCCTTCAATCTAGCCCGTCTCTCCGAGCATCCGCTCTCACGTGCGATTCGAAGGACGGCTGGTTCTTGGAATGTATCAGCATATGAGGTTAACAATTTTGAAACACTTTTAGGTCTCGGAGTGAAAGCCACTATTGATAATACTCCTTACGTGATGGGAAGTTTCCGTTTTATTGAGCAGTTTAGCCAACACTGGAATTTATCTTTCCTTCCAACGTCGTCTCTCCATTCCCACAACACAGGGAGTGGTGCAGTCGTATGGATAGCAGGCAGTGATCTGTTAGGACGGATGATCTTTACTGATGAAATTCGGAATGAAGCGGCTATTACCTTGGAAAAACTACATCGTGATGGTCTCCACACGGTGATGTTAACTGGTGATCACCATGATGCTGCTGCTATGACCGGAGAAAAAGTCGGTATTGATGAAATCCTCTCAGAGCTTTCCCCAGCAGAAAAAGTCACTGCGATTGAACGTCTCAAGCAAGGTGGCCGTTGTCGTGTCGCCATGATTGGAGATGGGGTCAATGATGCTCCCTCTCTTGCAGCAGCAGATGTTGGAGTTGCTATGGGAGCGCGTGGCTCTGATGCAGCACTAGAGCAGGCTGAAATTGTCCTGATGAACGATCGTATAGAAAATTTTCTCCTTGCTCGCATGCTCAGTCAACAAGCACGTACCATTATCTATCAAAATATTACTATTGCTCTTGGAACCGTCATCGTGATGATGACCGCTGCATTTTTATTCCCTATTCCGCTCACCATTGGTGTAGCTGCTCATGAGGGAAGCACACTCCTTGTCGTGTTAAATAGTTTACGATTACTTAGAACAAAATTATCTAAAGCAATTTAAAACTAGCCTTTGAAAGTGACTATTGAAAATCGAGTCTTAGCAGCTATTCCAACAGGGCCAGCATGACCAATATGAATCATGCTGGTTAATGAACACCTATGGAGGGACCGGATGGAGGTGGCGGAGGTGGTTTTCCAAAATTAGTTTTCATAAAATTGGGCTCCTCAGTCTCCACTACATTTATTTTTGTTCCTTGAGTTGCTTTTTCGTTTTCACTGCGGGTCCAGCGAGCTTCTCCATATCTTGGTCTTGGCGGAGTACACTCTCGGTTAGGGTCGCGAACAGTGGGAGGAGGTGTGTGGAAACCATCGTTGTCATCGCCAGGAATAACGTGAACCACAGGAACCGCTGCCAGATGACCCTGCTGAGGAGGTTGAGGATGGGAAGCCGATAGACCCTGACTATTTAAGTTACTACCACTTGTTCCTGAAATGGGACGATTATTCATAGCTCGTTGGTTTTATTGAGATGACGTGACACTTTCTGATACTAGGTTAAGAAACTTTTTTCAGATAGAAATAAAAGAGTCAATCCGTTTCTTTAAAGCTGGTTCTTATGAAAAGGATTCTGATTGAAAAACTTGAAATTGAGTCGCCTCCTCCTGCCAAGACACCTCGGAAAGGCCCGCTTTTTTGGAAAGCTGAGTCAAGGTCTCTTCTAAATTCCATTTCCACTCTTTTGAGACACTTGGTAAAAAAACAGCACGCTTGAATCCTTGGGACAAAATAATGCCATCCACCCCAAGTCGAATTGCGCTATAGGAATCAATAGGATGAGGGAGGGTGAGCACATTGATTTCTATTGTAAGCCCTGGGAGCTCTTCCTCCCGCACTGGCAAAAAGCGATGATCCTTGGAGGCAGCTTTGATAGTGTTTTCAATGACTCCCTGGTAAAGCGGCTCAAGTGGTAGGATCGTTCCAATACAACCACGTATTATTTTTGGGAGACCATCGGCCCGATGATACAACGTAACAAAAACCCCGTGCAGCTCTTCCAACGTAGGAGTCATCGCCAACCCAAGTTCTTGTACCGTCGGTATTTTTTTCTTTTGCACATGATGCTCTAGCGTAGCCTCTGCTAGAAGGAGTGCCGTTTTTTTTTCGTTTGAGGTAAGCATGGTCAATCAAATGGCAAATAGGGTTAGGCTACGAATATTGGCAAAATTACATCGATAGAAAAAGAAATGCCCAACATAAAAAATTTTGTCAATATTCTTAGCCCGCATATTTCATACTGATCGTGACGAGGAGGCCGCGAAGGCTGATGGGGTAAGGCGAGCGATGAAGTCTGACGACGGCTGTATGAGTACATACTGCCTGAGGAGGACTTCGAGCTCAACGCAGCATCCATCTGGCTTCGCGGCCTCCGTAGTAGATTGGTATGAAATATGCGGGTTAGCCTGACCCCATTTGTTTGTTAGAAAAAGCAATAGCCAAATAACTCACCGAATGTTGAGGATCTGCAAGAGTCACCTCTTGTGAGGTGGCGTGTGCTAAAAGTGAGGCTGTTGTTTTTGGTGGAAGCATTGCTATGAGAACTGCCAGAGGATAGAAACCACAAATAGTAATCTGACACTCTTCACGAAGGTGCAAAAAACCACTTAGATCCAGCTGCTCTAAAAAATGATATGCATTTCTATCCAGTTGCTTGATGCGTCGCTGCACATCATCACTAAAGGGAGTGTAGTGAAACCTCGGACCATAGTGGGTGAAATCAGAGCTCACCACGATGAGATCTCCCTGTTGAAGCAACGAGTTTAAAACAGAAGCCACCTCTTTTATTTCAGCTTCATTCTTCAAATGCCCTACTAACAGGGGTAATAGCAATGCTTCTCCAAAAAAAAATTTAATAAAGGGAAGTTGCATTTCTAAAGAATGCTCCAGCCGGTGTGCTTCTTCTTGCTCTCCAAAAAGATGATGTCCACTCAGAAAAGCGATAGTAGCTTGATCAAGAGGAATCATACCAAAGGGCGTATCAAATCCTTCTTTCATTGATAACCCGATTCCGCGAAAGGATACATAATGACTCGGTCCAAGCAAAATCACTCGTTTTACTTTTTCATGACGAGCGGCCTGATAGGCACAAGCCGCAACCTCTCCCGAATACGCATATCCTGCATGAGGAGCAACAATTGCAGTCACCGAAAAGGGATCATTACTAGGATTAACGCCAGATGCTGTTGCTTTTTGCACGAAATCATCGAGTTGTTTTTCTAATACAAGGGGATGAGCCTCATACCACGAGCCAGCAAAACGTGTTTTTCTAATCCACTGTTGTTCTCGTGCAGATTGCATTCTAGAAAAAGTATGTGCTCTAAAAACAAGATCAATCCTTTTTAGATGACTAGCCCGCATTTTTTATACTGATCGTGACAAGCACAAATGGGGTCAGGCTAAAAATATTGACAAAATTACATCAATAGAAAAAGAAACATGCAGCATGAAATATTTTGTCAATTTTTAGCCTGACCCCATTTTATTTTTGACCTTACCTACCTTCATGAACGTCTTCCCAACAATTGCTGTGCAATTATTTTTAATGCTTGAGTATTCAAGCCTTGTGCCACTGCTTGAACAAAGAAAGATCCGATAACCACACCATTCGCATACTGTAAAACTCGTTGAACAGTCACTTCATCTGAAATACCAAATCCAACGACAACTGGAAGATGGACTACTGACTTTATTTTTTTTATTTTTTTTGAGAAATCGATGGGGAGTGAAGTTTTGGCTCCTGTGGTTCCAGCACGACAGACATAGTAAAGAAACCCTTGGGACTTCTGGTCAATGGCTATGATGCGTTCAAGCGAAGTCGAAGGAGTAATTACCGAAATCAGTGTAAGATCATCGAATACCATTCTAGCTTGAAGGAGATGGGATTCTTCCCAAGGAAGATCAACAATGAGGAATCCATCAACTCCTGCTCTCTTTGCTTCCGCTAAAAAGTTGCCTTGAAATTGATCCAAAGCTGCAAGAATCGGATTATAATAACTAAAAAGAATGATGGGAATAGTACTTTTTTTTCGAATCTCGTGAGCAACGTAGAGCACCTCATACATCGTGATCCCGGCTTGCAGTGCACGTAAGGAGGCTTGTTGAATAACAGGGCCATCAGCAATCGGATCGGAAAAAGGAACACCTAATTCTAAGAGGTTGACCCCACCTTCGATGAGAGCTAAAGCAGCTTCAATAGTTCGCTCTACGCCTCCATCCCCGGCAGTCAGGTAAGCGACGTGAGCTTTTTCACGTTGAAAGAGTTCGGAAATTTTTTTCATAGCAGTCCTTTTTCGATAAGTTCTGGTAAATCTTTATCACCACGCCCCGAAAGATTGACTAAGATGTTTTGATCAGAGTGAAGCGTTGGAGCAATCTTGATAAGATGAGCCAAAGCATGGGACGATTCTAAAGCAGGAATGATTCCCTCTGTTTTGGCTAGGAGTTGTAACGCCTCGAGAGCCGCATGATCACTTGCCATGACATAAGAAGCTCTTTTCTCGAAAAATAACTGTGCGTGCGCTGGGCCCACAGCGGGATAATCAAGTCCCGCCGACAACGAGGAAGTTTCAGCAACCTGCCCATGCTCATTTTGTAAAAGATAAGTATAGCAGCCATGAAGGACCCCTTCTTTTGCATGATGAAAGCGAGCTGCATGTTCTCCTAATTTTTTTCCATGACCACCTGCTTCTACACCCATCAAGGCCACATCTGGGTCATTTAAAAAAGGAGCAAAAATACCAATCGCATTAGAACCCCCACCGACACAGGCGATCACCAGATCAGGATTTTTTGAAAAACGTTCCTGACATTGCTGCTTGCTCTCTTCTCCAATCACTGCTTGAAACGTGGCGACTATTTCGGGATAGGGATGAGGTCCTAAAGCAGAGCCCAAGCAGTAATAAGAATCACTAAACGAAGCGCTCCAATCTCGCAGAGCTTCATTCACTGCATCTTTTAAGGTTGCTGATCCGTGGGGTACTTCGACCACTGTTGCCCCCATGAGGCGCATCCGCATAACATTTGACATTTGACGTTTCATATCAAGTGCCCCCATATAGATCACCGCTTGTAAACCGAGATGAGCTGCTGCTGCTGCAGTTGCTACTCCATGTTGGCCCGCTCCTGTTTCAGCAATGATACGCTTTTTTCCCATACGTTTGGCAAGGAGACATTGACCTAAAGCATTGTTGATTTTATGAGCCCCCGTATGAAGCAAATCTTCACGTTTTAAAAAAATACGAGGAGGATTGACTGGGTTGATCGCATGAGCAAAACGAGTCACCTCTGTTAATGGAGTGGGCCTTCCAGCATAGTTGTGAAGCAGATCTGAGAGCTCTTTTAAAAAGCTTGCGTCCTTCTTGCTCTCTTGAAAAAGAGTAGTGAGCTCTTGGATAGGTGCCATGAGAAGCTCTGGCATAAAACAGCCCCCGAAGCGCCCATAGCGCTTGTGAAGGGCTTCGAGTGAGTAATGATACTGCGATGCAGGCATAGATCTATTTGTGGCAGTCATACTGTTTCACTTCCTGAATAAATTTTTTAATCAAACTACTCTCTTTGACACCAGGAGCGCTCTCGACACCGCTCGAGACATCAACCCCACTTGGATGAAGCTGCTGAAGTGCCTTTCCAACATTATCTGAAGTGAGGCCCCCAGCTAAAAACCAAGGAAAGGAATGGCCGTAATGAAACATCCTCCAATCAAAAGAACATCCTTCTCCAGGATGAGTATGATCAATTAACAAATAATCACGTCCGGGATCACACACTGCCATGGCGCTTTCATGCCTACTATGGCGATATTCAGAAGCAGGAAGGGCATAGATGCGTTGGAAATGAGGAGGTAAAAAAACATGCTCTTTGCGGGAACGCTCCCCATGAAGTTGAACAGTCTTAATCTGGCACTCTTCACAAATCGACACCATTTCGTGTGCAGAATGCTCTGTAAAAATAGCCACAGGAGAGGCTGCGGTTTTTGAAAGAATCATGGTTATTTCTCGAGCTTGAGAAGGAGAGAGAAAGCGGGGTGATTTGGGATGAAAAACCAGGCCAATGAAGTGAGCCCCTTCCAGAACAGCTTCCAGAGCGTTTTTGGGAGTTGTGATACCACAGATTTTTAGGAGCGTTTGCATGATGAAATCTTTTGAAAAAAGTCTTGGGGGTTATGAGATAAAACCAATGCTTCTCCAACCAAGACTGCATCAAAGCCTGCTTTGTAGTAACGTTCTGCAATCTGGGGGTTCGCAATTCCTGACTCAGCAACTTTAAGAATAGTGTTAGGAATTTTCTCCACGAGCTCGAATGCTCGTTGAAGATCAATCTCGAATGTCTTTAGGTTGCGGTTATTTACTCCAATAATGGTGGCTCCTGCATCAAGTGCTACCTGTAATTCTGCAGCATCATGTACCTCCACAAGAACATCGAGTCCCCATTGAGCGGCTTCTTCAATGATAGTGGAAGTGGACTCTCCCAAGATAGCAATAATGGCTAAGATAGCATCTGCTCCAGTAAGTGCTGACTCTGCTACTTGTAATGGATCAATGATAAAATCCTTTCGTAAGAGCGGTACGGTGATGCGCTGTTTTTCTTTAGCTCGAGCAATAGAGCTCAAGTCTTCTAAAGAACCTCCAAAAAAAGAATGATCCGTTAAGATAGAAATTGCAGCAGCGCCAGACTGTTCATAACAGGAGGCTAATTCGACTGGATCAGCAATAGCTGCCAAGACTCCCTTACTTGGAGAGCAACGTTTTATTTCGGCAATGACGCTCAATCTGGAATCCTCCAAAGCACGCACAAAGGAGAGTGCTGATTTTTTTTGGGGACCCTTTTGTAACAGCTTATTCAGAGGATGTGCCTGATTGTTTGCTAGAGCGTGACGCAACACTTCTACGTCTCGTTTTTTTTGAGCAACAATTTTTTCTAAAAAATCTATTTTATGAGTCATTTGAAAAAGTAATGAGATTATTGAGTAACCTAGCTGCAGCTCCGCTATAGAGCGCTTCACGAGCATGAGCCAATGCATCAATGGTGGAATCATGGAGACCATAGACCTGAAGTGCGACGGCAGCATTAAGGATCAAGGTATCGGCAATAGAGCTTGAATCCCTATGTTTTAGTGCGAAGGTATCGCGTAATAATTGTGCATTTGTTGCAGCATCTCCACCGTGCAGCTCCGCTAGCGAGGCACGTTTCAAGCCAATATTCAGCGGATCTAAAGTGGATGATTGAATATTAGAGGGAGTCACTTCTAGGAGGTGATTGACCCCAGCTGTACTGAGTTCGTCCAAATTGGCACCACACACTATCATCGCCCGGCTGATTCCCCTACGTCGCAATACAGAAGCCATCACGCTAGCCATCGTCGGATCAGCCACTCCTAAAAGATAATAGTGGGTGCACGCTGGATTGAGTAAGGGGCCCAAAAAATTAAAAATAGTTGGACCTTTGATCTTTTGACGCAGGACCCGCAAGGCTGCTAGATCAGGATAAAAATTAGGAGCATAGCAAAATCCAAATCCGAGTTGATCGATTGAGTGCGCATTTTTTTCGTGGGAAAGGGAGAGCTTTATACCCAGAGCCTCTAGGACGTCGGCTGAACCTGCCTTTGAACTAGAAGCCCGATTGCCATGCTTAGCAACCTTAATACCACAGCTAGCAGCTAAGAGGGCGGCACCTGTGGAGATGTTGATTGTGTTGGCTCCATCGCCGCCCGTTCCAACAATATCGAGAGCAGGATAGATATTAGGAACACGCTTCACCTTGTGTTCTAGCAGCTCTAAAAAAACAAGAAGCTCTTCGGCCGATTCTTTCTTTGCACGTAGCAATCGTAAAAAAAGAATTTTGTCTTCTATGAGGCAAGGATCCTCTGATGAAGGCATAAGCAGTTCTAATGCTGCAGAGCGGCAGGTTGTTCTATCAAGGTCGTGTCGCTCTTGTAATATTTTAATGGCTTCTAGCAACGACATAAGTCTGTAAAATTTTGAAGTAGTTGCGATCCCTCTGGTGTCAATATCGACTCGGGATGAAATTGAACTCCATGAAGAGGAAGGGTTGTGTGTTCCAGTCCCATGATGAGTCCATCCTCATTTCTCGAAGTGAGGCGCATGTCGTGGGGCAAGGATGCTTCCTCGACGAGGAGAGAGTGATAGCGCGCTGCCTTAAAGGGTGTTGAAAGACCTTGATAAAGAATTCCTCCTTCATGAAAAATCAAATCACTTTTTCCATGAATAATTTGAGAAGCAGGGATAATTTTTCCGCCGAGCGCATGTGCTATGGCTTGATGTCCTAAACAGACCCCAAGCAAGGGGACCTTCCAATGGTACGTCACAATATATTTTAGAAGAGAGATAAGAATACCCGCTTTTTCTGGAGTTCCCGGTCCTGGAGAGAGAACGATTCCTGAAGGCTCCAGCGCGATGATTTCTTGTAGCGTGATACGATCATTGCGCACCACCTTCACTTCATCAAACGGCGCTATCCCCTGATAGAGATTGTACGTAAAGCTGTCGTAACTATCGAGGAGTAGGATCATGGTATCTCTCCTCTCTTTTCTGCCGTGGCCATTGCTGTTAAAATAGAGCAGGCTTTATGATGTGTTTCAGCAGCCTCCTTACTTGGAATAGAATCATGAACAATACCTGCTCCTGTACGTATGGTAACCACCCCTTGCTTCAAGGTAAGCATTCGAATGGCAATGCAACTATCAAAATTACCTGCATGATCAAGGCGCATGATAGCTCCTCCATAAAGCCCACGACGTGATTGTTCAAATTGATCAATGAGTTCCATAGCTCGGCATTTAGGAGCTCCGCTTAGGGTGCCAGCTGGGAAGCAAGCTTTTAATGCATCCCACATATCATAGTGCTTTCTTAAAAATCCACTTATTGATGAGGTGAGATGACTGAGATGAGCATAGTGCTTCACTTTTAAAAGTTCTTCCACGTGCACACTTCCCACCTCACAGACACGGCCTAAATCATTACGACCTAAGTCGACTAGCATACGATGTTCAGCA
Source organism: Verrucomicrobiota bacterium (assembly GCA_008932965.1). Classification (GTDB taxonomy): domain Bacteria; phylum Verrucomicrobiota; class Verrucomicrobiia; order Chthoniobacterales; family UBA6821; genus CAIWMF01. The sequence continues at coordinate 11,008 of WBXG01000002.1, read as the reverse complement.
AGTTCTTTGTGATCACATAGGAGCTCTTTCTCGATGGTATCATTATTCTTTTCTCCTGTTCTCTGGCATGTTCCAGCAATGGGATTGAGTGTTACTTTTTTTTTGCAGAGACGTAGCATGCACTCAGGTGAGGCTCCCATAATGATACGATCAGCAAGTGGTAAATAATAAAGATAGGGAACAGGGCTTACCTTTCGTAATGCTAAATAGAGGTCTAGTGGGGAGAGTCGTGTAGGTCGACTCACACAACGTGATAAAACAATTTGAAAAACCTCCCCCTTTTTAATCTCTTCTTGAGCCTTTTTTACTAGGTCCATAAAAGCCTCATCACTCATTTCTGATGATTCTTTTTCGGTGGTGAATTTCTCTTCTGAAAATAATGTGTTGTTCCCACTATCGGTCATTGGCATGAGTAACACTCGAATCAGACTTTCGATTTTATCCTGGGCATTTAAATAATCGTGTTGGTGATTTTCTCCTAACTTAACAAGAATACTGATTACCAAGCTCTGATCTTGATGATCAAAGCAGAGCGTTGTGCGATAGACCTTCAATTGAAATTCGGGAAGTGCTCTATCTTTCTTATGCCGATCGGGAATCTTCTCCATGAGGCGCATTGCATCATAGGTGATAAATCCAATGGCCTGGGTAGCACTATGTTCAATTTCTGGAGGGCAGCTTGCACGAAACCTTTTGAGAAAAAGACGCACATGATGAAATAGATCTCCCTGATAAATGTCCGTATGACCCTCAACATCCTCCTTAATTTTATCAGCAATAAGCTCGTAAATACCGATCGGCTCAAAAGCTAAAAAAGAATATCGCCCTGTCTGCTTTTCTTGGATTAGTGATTCCAAAATACAGCCTCCCTCTAAAATAGAATCACATTTTTTAAAAAGATCCATCGGAGAAAACGCTATAGAATCGTCGTCTAATTTGATCTTTTGAAATACAACAACATACTTTGTGGGCCCTTCAGGATAGGATCGATGGGCATATTCTAAAAATGCTGTCAATGAGAGCTCCGATATTTTTTTAACAGCATTCATAGATACCAAGCAGGTGAAGATTTTTTACTCTTTGTTGCAGATCCTCCAAGAGAGGATGGGCATTCCAGGTGGTTGTTTCCAAAGGGATTTGAAAATCGAGATAAAAAAGATATTCGAAGGCTTTACCAAAGATGGGCCGTGATTCAATTTTAGTTAAGTTCACTCCTTGATTTGAAAGAGCTTCTAATACAGAAACGAGAGCTCCTTTTCGATGCTCCAAATTAAAAGAGATCGAACATTTGTGATGATTATCCATGAACCCGGGAGAGCTCTTTTCCACAGAGAGGAGAACAAATCGGGTGTAATTTTCTAAATCATCCTCCAATTGAAATTTCAGAACGTTCAATCCATAATATTTTACTGCATGTGAACTAGCAATAGCTGCACATGAAGGATCTTCTCCCCGTTTGATTTTCTCCACAGCGCCTCCAGTGTCATAATGAATCACCGCCTGAATATGAGGATATTTTTGGAAGAAAATATGACATTGCTCCAAGGCCTTAGGATGCGAGAAGACTGTTTTAATTTGATCTATGGAGGCTCCGGGAAGGGCGATGAGGGAGAGTTCAATACGTGTTTTTATTTCCCTAATAATTGATAATGATGATTTCCCTAAAAGATCATAGTTCTCATAAATGGATCCAATCAGACTATTTTCAATAGGAATGATACCGTACTGAGCCTCTCTTTTTTTGAGTGCCTCAAAAACTTCTGGAAAAGTTTTCTTACCGTCTAGAACGGGATTGCTGCGGCAATGATGTAGTGCTGTTAAATGGCTAAATGATCCAGGGGCACCTTGATAGACAATAGAATTTGAGTTTTTCATAGTGACCTTCCAATCGCATTAGCAATTTTTTTTAGCTCCTTGCTTAATTCCACAAACTCATGAGGAAGTAATGCTTGGTTTCCATCGCACTTCGCAACCTTGGGATGATGATGAACCTCGACTAAAAGCCCATCAGCACCTACGGCAATAGCAGCTTTACAAAGAGCAGGAATGATATCTTTGCGACCAGCGGCATGACTTGGATCAACAATAACAGGAAGATGAGTAAGCCTTTTCAATACAGCGACACTACTTAAATCAAGCGTGTAGCGACTTGATGTTTCGAAAGTACGAATTCCGCGTTCGCAGAGAATCACTTGATGATTTCCATGAGCCATCAGATATTCTGCACTCATTAAAAATTCTTCTACCGTTGCAGCAATTCCCCGTTTTAAGATCACAGGTTTACCCGAGGCTCCTACTGCCTTTAAGAGATCATAATTCTGCATATTGCGAGCCCCAATACGAATGATATCGACATAGTCAGCTACTAAGGAAAGAGTCCGTACATCCATGATCTCTGTTTCAATAAGAAGCTGATGTTTTTTTTGAGCATCACGATGGAGGATTAAGCCCTCCTCTCCCATGCCCTGAAAACTATAAGGAGATGTTCGAGGCTTGTATGCAGAGGCTCGTAATACAGAAACTGAAGCTCCCTCCAGTTCTTGTGAAATAGTCTCAAGCTGTTCTTGGCTTTCAATAGCACAGGGGCCGGCCATAAGGACAATTTTTTTTCCTCCAATTTCTACAAACCTATTTTGAGATTTCAGTGTTTTTTTTGGGCGGAGGATTTTAATAATCGTTCCATTGGGAGAGCAAAGGCGACTCACCATTTTGTAAGGACCAGCAATAGGAATGAGTTGTTGAGGACACGTCACTTTTTTTAATGACTGAAGTACTACTTCAGAGCAAGGGGAAGAAATTCCAATCAACATTTTTGATTCAGTACGAGAGACCAGGTACTCGAGACGATATTGTTCAAGTATATTGATGATTTTTTCACTCTCTTTTAAAGGAGTTGAGGATTCACATTGGATAAGCATAAATTAAATAACTAAAGTAAAGTTGTGTTCTGGGAGGAGCGCTGTTTCCTAGGGGGAGGAATTCTCTCGTGCATGGACAAGAAGAGGCTTAAGAAACACCAAGTAAAAAGCACAAGGTGTGACAGGGCTCAGTTCAAAAGAGGACTACGTGAAAACCTAAAAAAAGGATGATACGTTGTGGTGGCAGCAAACTAGGCTCACACACAGCCTCTAAAAAAGGCCTTTGAAGTTGGATTCACCAACTAAGTCGAAGAAGATTAAAAAAACAGGCCGTCGCTATCCAACATGCAAGCAAAGCAATAACGACAGCGGATGCTGCATTAAAGAATGCGAATGACATTGTTGAAATATCTGTTTTCATAGGCCGAAACTTCATTCTTTTTTTCGAAATAGTCAATACTTTTTTATAAAAAGAAAAATAAAGAGCTTATTTTTCGGCAATCAATACTCGAAATGCAGCTTCGTCAATGACTGCAACCCCCAATTTCTGTGCACGTATAAGCTTACTCCCAGCAGCCTCTCCTGCCAGTAAATACGTGGTTTTGGCACTGATGCTCGAAGAGACTTTTCCACCAGCGCTGCGAATGTGTTCTGCGATTTCATCTCGTGATTGACTTAAGCTTCCTGTGATCACCCAGATTGTCCCTTGCAAGGGACCTTCCACATCATACACCACAGGATCTTCTTCTCCAAAATTGACTCCTGCAATTTGGAGATCCTCTAAAAGTTTTTTCATTGTTGGTTGACGCAGAGCTTCATTAATACTTCGAGCCATGATTTCACCGATTTCTTCAATAGCACAGAGCTCTTCAATCGAGGCTGCTGATAATTTCTCCAAGGTATGAAACCGCTCTGCAAGAGTGCGCGCTGCTGTCACTCCCACATGTGGAATTCCAAGTGCTACCAATAAGCGCCAGAAGGGTTGATGACGACTTTGATCAATTGCTTTTATCAAATTTTCAACACTTTTTTCTCCCATACGTTCGAGCGGTAGGAGTTGCTCTGCATGCAAGTGGTAAAGATCAGCAACACTCTTCAATAATCCTACTTCGATGAGTTGAGCCACAACCGCCTCTCCCAAGCCTGCAATGTCCATCGCCTGACGGCATGCAAAATATTCAATACGACGACGGAGTTGTGCAGGACAATCTGGGTTAATGCAGCGCAATGCTACCTCGCCCTCTTTTTTTATCGCAGCTGTATGACACACGGGACAATGCCCAGGCATCTGAAATATTTTTTCGCTACCATTCCGTTTTTCTTTCACAACACTCACCACGGCAGGAATGACCTCTCCTGCTTTTTCAATCACAACTTCATCACCAATGCGAAGATCTTTACGCTTGATCTCCTCTACGTTATGTAGCGTTGCACGAGAGACCTTACTCCCCGCTACGACGACTGGCTCTAATTCTGCAACCGGCGTCAAAACTCCAGAGCGCCCAACCTGAACAGTGATGGCGAGCAAGCGTGTCGTGGCTTGTTCTGGCTCATATTTAAAAGCAATAGCCCAACGGGGTGCTTTGCTAGTCGATCCAAGACGTTTTCTTTGTGCTAGCTCCTCAACCTTGAGAACAGCCCCATCAGTTTCAAAAGTATAATTATGGCGAACGTTTCCCAGACGTTGAATTGCTGCTAAAGCCTCTTCAGCTGTCCTGGCATGATCTACGGATGGATGCGTGGGAAATCCCCAGCTGCGCAATGCCTCTATAAATGCTCTTTGTGTTGAAATCGAATTTCCCTCAATTGCTCCGTAACCATAAAAAATTGCTGCAAGATGTCGCTCTTTTACTATCGCCGGATCTAACTGTTTGAGGGATCCTGCAGCCGCATTACGCGGGTTGGCAAAGACAGGCAATCCTTCTTCATCCCGCTCCGCATTGAGCTGAAGAAACATTTTTTTTGAAAGATAAACTTCTCCTCGCACTTCCAAAAGTGTGGGCACCTTTCCTTTTAATACTTTTGGAATATTAGAAATCATTTCTATATTACGGGTCACATCATCACCCTTAACACCATCGCCACGGGTCATGCCACGCACTAATTTTCCATCACGATAAAGCAAGGCAATGGCCACCCCATCAATCTTGGGTTCGATCGTTAATGAAATTTTTTCTTCCGGCAACAGCTTGTGAAGTCGTTTAATAAAATCGAGCACCTCCTGCTCCGAGTAGGTATTATCGAGGCTCTGCATTGGAACTAGGTGCGATGCACTTTGAAATCCTTGTGATTTCTCACGCACGCGCTGCGTCGGTGAATTCTTTGTAATTAGCAAAGGATGTTTTTTTTCTAAATCAACGAGTTCTCGATAAAGTCGATCATAATCACGATCGGAAATTTCAGGCGTCGCCTTGTCATAATAAAGTTGATCGTGATACTGAAGATCGTGGCGCAGCTTTGCAGCATGTTTGATGAGATCATCAGGGATTTTTTCTTCTTTTGAAAAATCGAGGAGAGCTTGGTTATCAGACATGGCTAAATGAATTGTGCAAGCACCTCTTGCACAACTGTAGCATCAGGATATTCCTGAACAAACGTGTGCATGTATTTGAGATTTCTAGGACTAAAACCTTTCATCTCTGGAAACGTGGTATGCAGATCTTTGCTGAGTTGATCGATAATCTTAGCACCCCATCCGTACTCTTGTTGTGATTTTAAAATCTTTGTTCCCATGTTGTGATACAAAAGGATGAGCTCCTTGTTAACGCTCCGAGCTGCTTGGTACCGCGAAGAGAGGACGCGTGATTTTAACGTTTCTAAAAATTGAAAATACGTTTTACCAATGATGTTTTTATTTTCATTCATGGGAATTGATAATAGGAACTCCTCATCCTACAACACAATGGCATAGAGATAAAGATCGTTGCTGAGCAGGCGCCCTCTTCGTAAAAAGTATTTTGACATCTGATGCTTTTTTTATTAGCATCAAACATCATGAGAACAACCCTCGATCTTGATCTTCCTATTTTAAAGGAACTCAAAGCCTTCAGCAAAAGTAACTCTTTTTCACTTGGAAAAGCAGCGACGGCACTGCTTGCAGAGGCATTATCCGCTCATAAAGCAAAAAGGAAAGCGCCTCCAAAGTTTAAATGGCACTCAAAAAATATGGGGCCAGCAAAAATTGATATCTCTGATAAAGAAGCTCTTTACAAAATTCTTGATCAAGAATTCTACCAAAAAAAATGAGTTACTCTATTGATGTTAATATTTTTGTCTATGCTTCTAATCAAGGCGACAAAGATTACCAACAACAAGCAATTTCTTTTCTTGATGAGAAACTCAATGAGTCTGAACTTCTCTTCCTGCCATGGATGACGTTAATGAGCTATCAAAGAATTACAACACACCCGAGCGTTTTTCCTATTCCTCTTACTCCTCAAGAAGCGTGGAAAAATATTGAAGATTTGCTTACTTTGCCTCAGGTCAGAATGATTGGAGAAGAAGAAGGTTTTTCTGATCACTATTTACAAATAACTTCGGGACTTCATGTTCGTGGCAATCTTGTTCCCGACGCACATCTAGTAGCTATTCTGCGCCAACATGGAGTGAAGACTATTTATTCCACCGACAGTGACTTTCGAAAATTTGACTTTCTTAAGGTGATTAATCCACTCAAGTAATTATTTCCTCTCGTACCAAGTCTTCCCAGCTCTGACGACGGCGCACGACAGTTATTTTTTTTTCTTCAATAAGGATTTCGGGGGGTAACGGACGTGCATTGTAGTTGGATCCCATCACAAAGCCATAAGCTCCAGTACTCATGATGGCAAGGCTCTCCCCAACTTCCATACGAGGAAGCATCCGCTCTTGTGCAAAAAAATCACCACTTTCACAAACTGGACCCACCACATCGATCTTCTCTAGAGCTCGATTAGGGTGGCGTTGTAGCGGCACAATTTCGTGATACCCCTGATAGAGTGCAGGGCGGATAAGGTCGTTCATCCCAGCATCGACAATGAGAAAGTTTTTTTCTGGTGTCTCTTTCCGATAGAGCGCGGCCGTAAGCAACACACCTGCATTGCCAACAAGAAAACGTCCCGGTTCAAAGAAAATAGGAATGTTCAATTGCTGGAGTGGCTCTAAAATTTTTGAGGCATATTCTTCGGGCGAGAGTCGTTCTCCCTTTTTTTTCTCATCCCACCAAGCAGGATCACCACTGGCTAAGGCCTCTTCATAAACGATCCCAATACCTCCACCAATACTAAAAAATTCTAGAGTATGGCGCTTCCTAATACTTTGAATGAGTGGCGTTAATTTTTTAATCGCTTCGATAAAGGGAGCTGCTGTTAAAATCTGAGAACCGATGTGAGTCTGAATACCACGGATTCTAAGATGCGGTAGCGATACCGCGTGTGTATAGACCTCCTCAGCACGATCGAGGCCTATTCCAAATTTATTTTTATTTCTGCCAGTTGAAATGTAGTGGTGTGTTGGAGTATCGACATCAGGATTGACACGAAGTGCAATGGGAGCCTTGCAACCAAGCTTTCCAGCAATGAAATTAATGAGATCGAGCTCCCCCTCCGATTCCACATTAAAACAGTAGACTCCTTGAGAGAGTGCATACTCGATTTCATGAGCCATCTTTCCAACCCCTGCAAAGGTGCACTGATCTGCTCTCCCACCGGCTTGGAGCACTTTAAAAAGCTCCCCACCTGAAACAATATCAAATCCTGCTCCTTCCTCGACGAGCAACCGTAAAATCGCCAGGTTGCTATTGGCCTTAGTGGCATAACAGATACGGTGCTTCAGTGGAGCAAGAGCCTTGTGAAGCCGACGAAAGTTATCGCGGATTGTTGTTGCAGAATAAATATAGGCAGGCGTGCCAACTTCTTTTGATAAGGTTTCTAAGTCGACTCCTTCACAATGAAGAGAGCTAGCATGATAATAGAAGGAGTGCATAGGAGAAGGCTGTAGGCGAATAAATGGGGCCAGACTAAGAATATTGGCAAAATACTTTATGTTGAGTGTTTTTTTCTATCGATGTAATTTTGTCAATAGTCTTAGCCTGACCCCATTTGCCACACAAAAAAACTATGTCCACGTTACTTGAACTTTCTAGGGAGCTTGCTGCACTTGCTCAAACCGGATTGACCTACTCAAGGGATCCTTTTGATCAAGAGCGTTTCCACCGCATCCATACAATAGCAGGCGAGCTCCTGCAAACCAACGATCATTGCTCTGATTTTCAATGGCCTCAAGAAATTGGTTATCCCACGCCTAAAGTCGATGTGAGAGGGGTTGTTTTTAACAATGACCAAATACTTTTAGTAAAAGAAAGATCATCACAGCGATGGACTTTGCCAGGGGGATGGGCTGACGTGAATAAAACACTTCGTGAAAATGTGGAGCGCGAATGCCTCGAGGAGACGGGCTATGAAGTGAAAGCAACATCGATTGTTTCCATTATCGATATGGAGCGGGCTAACTATCCAAAAAGTCCTCACTCGATTTATAAAATTCTCCTGCTCTGTCAACTCGTTAGAGGAACACCTGCCACCAACATCGAAATCAGCGACATCACTTTTTATCCTATCGATCAACTTCCTGAACTCGATCCCTTTCGTGCTAGCAAAGAAGGCATTTTGCAGGCTTACGAACATTTTTTAAATCCGCAATTGCCGACTTATTTTAATTAGATTTCAATTGTTTATCATGTTACAGAAAACAAAATTTTTTGCACAAGCGCGTCACCATTATTGAAAATGAGCCCTTCACTTCAAACTACCATAGCATTAGCCATTGTTTTTTTTGTAGCCGTTGCCTTTGCCTGGAGCTGGTGGCAGAAGCGCCATAAACCTGGCTGCGGAGGTGGTTGTGGTTGTGCAGGAACAAAAAAGAAAGCCCTGCGTCACAAGTAACGTACTAACTTGAAAATCTAAATTTATCCGGATCTAAAAAGGCAATCCTGGAATTCCAAGGCCTGCCGTGAGCTTGCCCATTTCTGATTCACTCAATTTTTTTGCATCGGCAACAGCTTGACGCACGGCACTTAAAATTAAGTCTTCAAGCATCTCCACATCATCGGGAGTGACCACCTCCGGAGCAATTTTTAGTGAGAGAATTTCTCCGGTTCCACTTGCAGCAACTGTCACACGACCTCCACCCGATGTTGCTTCTATTCTGCGCTCAGCGAGCTCCTCTTGGATCTTAGCCATTTTCTTTTGTGCCGCGGTAGCAGCTTGCATCATTTTTGCGATATTCATAGATCAGTTAAAAAAGTTTGTTTAATATGTGAGATCAGCTCCACTCGATCCTCATCCTTAAGAAGAGCAGAGACCATCACAATGCGCTTGGCACCAGCTTGAAGGACTTGAGGCAATGTGACGAGCGTAATTCCTCCAATACAAAAGACAGGAAAAGAGACCCTCTCTTGAACTTGAGTAATAAGCTGAAGTCCTATGGGGCTATACAGGGGTTTCGTTGGAGTGGAAAAAAGAGGACCAAAACCGATATAGTCGGGTTGCAGCTCGAGTGATTTTTCGACCTGCTCCAGTGAATGCGTTGAAAGACCAATGAGTCCCTCTTTTCCCAACATAGCACGGGCTTCTCTAATATCGAGGTCCTCTTGCCCCAGATGTACTCCTTGTGCTCCCACTATGGGAACAATGTGAGGGTAATCATTAATAATAAAAGGCACTTTAGCAGCTTGTGTTAAGGGAAGAATCTGTTTTGCCATCATGATGATTTCTTCTTCACTGGATTCTTTTGCTCTGAGTTGCAGAATATCGATTCCACCTCGAAGAAGTTGCTCAGCAATGACTCCCATTTTTGAGGGCATCACATATTGAGTATCCAGAATACCATAAAATCGTGCCTTTAAGAGTGATGACATGAAAAAAATAATATAATGATGCCATCAATGCTCATAAATTACTAAGAAATTATCTTTACCAAATCAAATCTGATTTTCTGGTTCTATTTGCGTTTTTAAGATTATTCTTCTTTTTTATGCACCCCTATTTTGACTCTTTGCACAATATTGCTCTTACTCGAGACAATACAATTCTAACAGATGGTGCAGGATCGCAACTTCAACGTAATTACTGCACCTATGCCTTGGCACGCTTTCTTAACATTGCTTATATTCATTCGCCCTTGCTTAGGATCTCCTATCATGGATTTTCTTCCAATGAAAACACTCAAACAGATCATGCGTTAGTAGCACGTTATAACGAGGTTTTTTCCATCCCTTCAGATATGGAATTGCCACAAAACAGAACAGTACATCATGTTGACAAGTGTACTTTTCAAAATATTGCCCTCATTCAAGAAGAGGCTAAAAACACATGCGAGTTTCATTTGATTAAGGCAGGATTTCCTTATCCCATCTGCAACCAGCATCCAGAAATGCTGGAATGCATTAAAAAAGTAACTCCTTTTAAAAAGCCTCCATCACTTCTTTTTAGAATAGCCATTCATGTCAGACGTGGAGACCTTTTGCCTTTGGATTCCTATCGCTTATTACCAAATTCCTATTACATCAAGACTGTAACTACTATCACTACGATACTCGATAAGCTTGGTATTCCTTTTGTTTGTGAACTTCATACCGAGCTTCCAAAACAGACCTTTGTTACCTCTCCTTTAGATCATGATCCCGAGCATCGAATTGAGAAACAGGTCAGCAGAAACCAAGAAATGAATCAGCTTAAGGATTTTGAAGTAATCCCTAACCTAAAAAAATATATCGATCACGACCCTATTGAAACACTCGAGTTGATGTCTACTGCAGATCTTCTTGTGATGAGTCGTTCCTCCTTTAGTTATTTACCGGCGACCCTCAATAAGAAAGGAATCATTGTCTATCATCCCTTTTGGCATGCAGCACCCAAAGAATGGATCGATGCTACTCATCAACCTTCTTTTGAAGAGAGGATCACCTCTGCTCTTTTGCAATACCATGAGATATTATAATTAGGGCCTCGGTGAATTCTCTTGATCACTTAGCATTTACTTATCATGAGACTACCCTTAACCCGGATGTTTCATACTGATCGTGACGAGGAGGCCGCGAAGGCTGATGGGGTAAGGCAGGCGAGCATTTTGATGCAGGGCTGTATGTGTACATACTGCCCAAATCAAAATGT
>WBXG01000001.1 GCA_008932965.1 Verrucomicrobiota bacterium | reverse complement strand
GGATCACCTCTGCTCTTTTGCAATACCATGAGATATTATAATTAGGGCCTCGGTGAATTCTCTTAATCACTTAGCATTTACTTATCATGAGACTACCCTTAACCCGGATGTTTCATACTGATCGTGACGAGGAAGCCGCGAAGGCTGATGGGGTAAGGCAGGCGAGCATTTTGATGCAGGGCTGTATGTGTACATACTGCCCAAATCAAAATGTAAGTCTAACGCAGCATCCATCTGACTTCCCGGCTTCCGTAGTAGATCAGTATGAAATATCCAGGCTATCCCCTCAATTCTGGAACACCCTGTTCTAAAAAGCGCTCCATAAATCCTGTGTGATAGCGCCCCTGGCGAAAATCAACATCACGCATAATAGCGCGTTGAAGAGGAATCGTCGTCTTCACCCCAACGATGAGATATTCTCCCAATGCTCGATTCATTCTATTGATCGCTGCCTCACGAGTAGAGGCAGTGGCAATGATTTTTGAAATCATGGAATCATAATGAGGGGGAATTGGATAACCTGCATAAGCATGTGAATCAATACGGATGCCACGACCTCCTGGAGCATAATAGGCTTCAATGAGACCTGGGCTTGGTTGAAAGTTTTTTTCTGGATCTTCAGCATTAACACGACACTCGATAGAATGAAGACGTGGCTTCGCATGCACAACATAATCAGAGAGGTGCTCTCCTGCAGCGACTTGAATTTGTTGCTTTACAAGATCACAGCCATAAACCTCCTCAGTCACAGGATGCTCGACTTGAATACGAGTATTCATTTCCATGAAATAGAAATTTCCTGCATCATCCACAAGGTACTCAATCGTCCCAGCATTATAATACCCTACTGATTCACAGAGTTTGACTGAAGCAGCCCCCATCTTGGCACGGAGCTCAGGGCGCATCATTGGAGATGGGCACTCTTCAATAATTTTTTGATTACGACGTTGGATGGAACAATCTCGTTCTCCAAGATGAACCACCCGCCCATGCATATCACCGAACATTTGAAACTCGATATGGCGGGGATTTTCAATGAATTTTTCAATATAAACGGCCCCATTGCCAAAAGCTTTTTCAGCTTCCATGCGTGCTTGATGAAATCCTTGAACAAGACTTCCATCATTACGTGCAATACGCATGCCACGACCTCCACCCCCAGCAACAGCCTTAATCATCACTGGAAAGCCAATGTGGCGCGCGATCTTGAGTGCCTCCGATTCGGATTCTACAATACCCTCACTTCCAGGGGAGATCGGAACACCAGCACGACGTGCTGCATCCCGAGCACTATTTTTATCCCCCATCATCTTAATGGCTGATACAGGGGGCCCAATAAATTTAATATTTGCCGAGGCACAGACTTCAGCAAAATGAGCATTTTCTGCAAGAAATCCATACCCAGGATGAATGGCATCGACATCACAAACCTCTGCTGCACTGATGATCCGATCTATTTTTAAATAGCTTCCACTACTTGGAGCAGGGCCAATACAAACCGCTTCATCAGCAAGTTGAACATGCAAGGAATCAACATCGGGCTGTGAGTATACCGCTACTGTACTAATTCCAAGTTCCTTACAGGCACGAATGATACGCAGGGCGATTTCACCACGATTGGCAATGAGAATTTTTTTGATCATAATAAGCAGACGACAGGTTAGAAATTGGAGAAATAGAGTGTGTATGAAATCACCATCTATTCATTTGGCAGTCTATTAAGGGGAAGATGAAAATTCACTTGAAGCTTCAACGGACACACCGACCCCTTTACTTCACTCGGAAAAGAACTTCGCCAAATTGCACCGGCTTTCCGTTTTCTGCAACAATTTCAACAATCGTACCCGCAATTTCAGCTTTGATTTCATTCATCACTTTCATTGCTTCGATAATACAGACGACCGATTCTGGATCAATCTTTTGGCCAACCTCCGCAAAAGCAGGAGAATCAGGAGAAGCTGCCGTGTAAAATGTCCCAACCATAGGGGATAAAATTTCTTTAAAATTTGTAGCAGCAGGCTTCGACTCTGGGGAGGGTGCTGCAGGGGCCACTGCAGGAACAGGAGCGATTGGCATTGCCCCAGAGGAGATCCCTTGGACAACTGTTCGAGCACTTGCTCCCTCGGGAGTCTTAAGAGTAATTTTAAAATCACCTTCCTCAATCTTGAAGACCGCAAGGTCATTCTTTTTCATGAGGTCAATGAGGGCACGTATTTCTTTAATTTCCACGCAATGATAAAAGTTGTTATTTGTTCCTCTCCTCTGTTGTGAGAAAGGAAACAATGTTTAAAAAATGCTACTGCATGTAGCGAAGGATGCAGAATAGTACGATTTATTATCACGGAACTTCAACCTAAAAAGGTGAATCACAAATAAAGTTGCATGAGCTCTACCCCGATATTTTATGCTGGATCACGCGGTGATAACTTCATGAGCACCGTGGTTAAATAGACCGGTTCTGAGTGAATCTTTCGATATTTTGTGATCTCTTTACGTTCCAAAACCTGAAATCCATAACGCTCAAAAACCCGGGCTCCTCGACGTGTTTCAAAAGTAACTACTTGTCCATAGACCGAGGTGATACCTGCATCTCGGAGGTAATCAAGATAGGCATTCATGAGGGCACTTGAATGAGCAAGCCCTTGAGCCTCAGGTAAAATATTAAAATGAAAATGGGCACTTCTCCTAGGAGCTGCTGGAACCTCACGCCAGGAGTTACGTAAAATCCATCCAATAAAATCACGTGTTGGTTTATTGTATCGAGGATAGCGGCTCATTCCTCGAAGGAATAATTTAATATTATTAAAAAAACTAAAAAATTGCTGACGCAGTGGTGAACGGGAACCTAAGAGATACCCTTTGATAAGCCCATGATGCTCCAGAACAAAGGAAGACTCGGGCTCCACATCGGTATAGTAGCGTGTGAGATAGTCGGCAAAAAGATCCCGATCTTCAAAAACTGGGGCAATATCCCTCCCCAAAAAACCTGTTTCACAGCAGAGCTCTCGAACGCGTGTGCGATCCTCCTGGCGATAGGGACGGATCACAACACCTGGCGAGGGAGAAATAGGGGCAGAAGACATAGGAGATTCAAGAGACTAGAATATTTTTGAAAAGTGGTGCCGGGGAGTGTCATCAACAAGGAGGGAGGTTCCACAATCAGATGAAATCGCTCGCTACAATGCACGACCAATGATTTTTAAAATTCTCTAAGAACGATAGGAAGCAATAACATGACGATAGATGGAGAAAAGTTTTTTAAAAACGTGGCTCCAATCATAATGACTTTTTATGAAAGCTGCAATCTCAACTCGTTTTTCCTCCATCCCAAGAGTAAAAAAAGAGTCTATCGCCTCAGCCAAGGAGTGTGAGGTATTTTTCTTAGCCCCATAGGAAGAGGTCATCACCAGGAGACGGTCCATAGGATTTCCCTGAATGGTAATGACTGGGGTGCCACAGGCCTGGCTCTCTAAGGTCACTAGCCCAAAGGTCTCGTGCATTCCAGGATGCACAAAGAGATTGGCAGCACGATAAAAGTCGGCTAACTCTGTGGGACTCTGGCAATAGGGAAGCCAGGTAATAGAATTTGTTTCTTTCTGGACACGCTCCACGGCACCGCACAGCGTTCCATCCCCAACCACCACGAGATGATACTCTCCAGGATCGGCTCGATGAAGGTGAAGAAAAGTACTCAGGAGAGTTCGTATATTTTTTTCGGGTGCAAGACGCCCGACGTAGAGGAGTATTTTTTGATCTTGGGGAAGACCTCGTTCTTCACGCCAGGCCCTCCCCCGAGCCACATCAGGATAAAAAAAAGTCGTATCAACTCCCAGCTCGACTGTGACACTATTTTCAACCCCCCACTCCTGAAGTAATGAGGCCAGCTCAGGATTGGGAACCACTGTTTTTTCAAAACGATTATAAAGAGCGGTCACATAGCGACAGGAGATTTCCTTGGCTATTAAGACTGAGAGCCCCCCCAAATGCCGCGCCACCGCCTGAACCGTGGCCTCAGGAAAATGCGAGTGGTAAAAGCCGACAACGGGAATCCCTAGCCCCCGCCCTGAAGCAAGTGCCTTCCATGCCACTTGGTAAGGATCCCCTGACTCGATTAAATCAGGTTTTTCTTTTTCTAAAATCTCTTCAATCAATCCTAAATTAAGAAGTGCACGGTATCGGGCTGTACGTGAAATAAGTGGCGATTCAATCGTCCACACAATCTTCCCCTCCTCCTCCCGTCGCTCGGTCCTCTCCCCAGGTACAATAAGGAGATGACGATCTCCACCAGCAACCAAATATTTTCCCTTTTCACTCAAATAACGCCTCACCCCTCCACCCACAGGAGAATAAAATTGAGTAAGGTCGCAGAGGAGCATGAGTAGTAAAACCCAAGACTATAGGCAACACAGTTTGGGTTGAAGGAAAATTGAGAGTGAGGGAAGACTTAAGCTTTCACTTTGCCTTGAGGCTTCATTAATTTCGAATATCCCTCTATTTCTTCACTCGATAACCCAAATAAATATTCAGGATAGCGTTCTTGTTTATTACCCCAGAGAAGTGATGTCTTGTTATTAAGCATTTGAATCGTAAAACCAGCTTCAGAAAAACCAAATGCTTTACGTCGTTGAGCCGTTTGCTCAAATTGAGTTAATAGTTTTTTTAAATTATCTGGAATTTCTTTCCTCTTATAAAAATTCCTAATTGTTGTAAAAAGATTTTTTTGACTCGGTTTTCCTAGAGAATAAGCATCAATAGCCTTTGCAATCCCATTCAAATCATTTCCATCTATTCCTAGAGCTTTTATTTCTTTTTTCAGATTTTCCGCAGATAAAAAATCTCTTTTTGGAACAAGCTGAAAATCCTTGGAATAAATCAAACGTTTACAGTAGTCATTATCAATTTTTGGTTTTGTTGAGGGGATCGATATACCATTTTCACTTTCTAATTCGTTGAATATTTTTTCCCCCTTTGACTCAAAGGGATATAGTAACTCATTTACTTTGGATTGTATATTTTCATCGATTTCAGACGCTAATAACTTCTGCGCTGCTTCACTATCCTCGGTGCGATCTTTGCCTGTTTTACAATTGTTAATAGGAGTGATTCCCATTCTGGAGGCAAGTACTGACATCCTAGCATTGAAAGCATGAGGATTTCCGTAATTGTCTCCGTACATTCCTTTCTCTAGATCTTTTGGATTGCGTGCCATTTCCAAAATTTCATCCATAAGCTCCTGATCAGCTTTAATATTGAGAGCTAATTCAGCAGCAGCTTCGGTCTTACCACCTTTGATTAAGGTATCAAGTTTAGATAATTGCTTGTGTTTATAATCACTGTGCTTTCCTTCAAGTTTAGCTACTGTTTCCATATTGGAAGAATGATTTCTCACTCCAAGTAGACCACAGCTCCAGCGCATCAACCATCGATCCTTTGATTGTACGGGTGAACTTAACATTAGGATATCCGGCTTAACAAAAACTGTTTTTTCTTCACCTTTAATAGTCGTTTTTAGTTCAAATGGTTCTTCACTCTTATTTGCATAATCAATCAAACGCAGCTGCATATCTTGCAGATAACCCTCAGGGTCTGTGCCTCCCATCATGCAGCCGGAAACAAGGCTATTGGAGAGCATGGAGAGCTTCAGTGGGTTGTCCCTAGTGCCTTCACCATGAACGTTCCGTGCACTTACTGCCTCCTCAGAAGAATCATTTGTGTTAAGACATTTGGCAATTTCACTCTCAGGATCTCCTGCTTGCAGCTCTAAGACAGAAGTTAAGTTGTCCTTGAGGCGTTGCTCTCCTGGTGGTTTATATCCCATCCAAGTTGTGAATCTTGTCACTTGACGAGCAAGTGTACTTCCCAAGCTACTGGAAGTTGGTATCCATGCAGCACAGCGAAGTGAAGCAAAAATACGTTTTTTAGCACCCGAAGAGCCCTTATTATTCTGAACTTCACTATTCTGTTCCTGTGAAGCTTCATCCCCTCCTGCTCGCTCAAGCACACTACTCCAAGCATTCATCGAATGCTCATCATCTCTTTTACAAACCCCCTTCTTTCCATCATTCTTAGGCGTTGTGGTGACGCTATAGTCATGTGAAAGACGAGTCTCACTTTTTGAAAGTGACTCCACAATTGGAGTAGTCCAAAGAGATGAATACGGAAGAAGCTCTTTTTTATCTTTTTTGGAGAGTTCGGAGGCTTCTTTATTTTGGTCAGCTAAATCTTGAACCAATTTGGAAGCTTGAGTAGCCTCAGAGGATAATTTTTTTGCACTGCAATCCTTCCAAAAACTTTTTTTGGCAGTTTTTAATTTTTCTAAAAATAAACCAACTCTTGATAATTTCTCTGTGGGGCCCTTGAGAGGTTGTGTTTCAACTCTATTTTCAGAAACAGATTGATTGTCTCCACCCTGAACGGCAGAGGGATCGACGTTTGATAGTGGGGTGTATCTAAATACTGTAACTTCTTCATTGAAACTAACACTATCTTTCCTTAAACATTCTGTCGTTTCTTGGCCATTACTTACTTCATTTGATTTAGTGGAGTTTTTAGGAACATTAGACCCTTCAACTAGTGAATGTTGTCCTAGTAGAGATGTGCGTTCTGAAATGTCCATCTTTTATTGTTAGTAGTCGGCTGTTTTAGACTGATGAAGATGATACGAGATTACTAAATTTAATAACCTTTAACCTCTATTTTCTAAAAATCCTTTAGAATCACTTTCACTTGTATCTAATGGATACAACTTAGAAGCATTTGCTTCTCCTGTTTCTAAAAGAGAGCGCCACTGTGAAGCTAAGCTTACAAGATCTCGAATGCAGCTTCCTAGAACTTCAACGGCAATCATCACTCCATCACGACCGTATACAGGAAGCCGGCGAGCTGCAATGACGGTGCCACTTTCAGAGTGCATACTAAGAGTCGCCCCTTTTGTTTGCATCCAGAATACATTTGCTTCTAACATGTTTTCCACGATCTCATGCCGATCTACCCTATCTTGAAGAGAGAGTGTCGTAATAAATTCATCGATCATGATGACATTACCCTCCTCAAGCCATGTGAGAGTTACCAGGTTTTTTTCATCGAAACGAATGAGACAGGTATCATCTTCGTCGTCAAAAATGAGACCATCGATATTGAAATACTTTCCTAAAGATTCGACCAATGCCTCTGCTTGATCTTGAAGTACTTCATCCATGATTCTCTTGGTTTAAAATTAATTGCTAGCCTCTCCCTACTGCTCTGCTAACCATCTTTCTGCCGAAATCGCTGCTGCACATCCAAGGCCTGCAGCGGTCACTGCTTGTCGGTAGACTTGATCCGCAACATCTCCAGCGGCAAAGACCCCCGGAAGATTCATTTCGGTCCCCTGTTTTGGACTAAGGTACCCTTTGTTGTCAATATCCAACTTTCCAGCGAAAGGACCGGTGTTAGCATTATGCCCGATGGCGACGAAGACACATTTGACTTCAAGTTCCCTTGTAGCGTTGGAGGTGAGATCTTGAAGGAGTACTGCACGCATCTTTTTTTCACTATCGGCTACATACTCGACTACAGCGCTATTCCAGAGTGGCTTGATCTTCGGATGAGCCAGGGCTCGATCTGCCATGATTTTGGAAGCACGCAGCGAGTCACGACGATGGATGAGGTAGACTTCGGACGCAAATCGGGTCAAGAAAAGGGCCTCCTCACAAGCAGAATCACCACCGCCAACGACACAAACAGGGACATTTTTATAAAATGCCCCGTCACAAGTTGCACACGAAGTGAGTCCATGCCCGACAAGTTCCTTCTCTCCAGGAAGGCCGAGCCAGCGTGCCGAGGCTCCACTGGCAATAATGAGCGCCTTGGTTTCAAGCCATTTTCCATCGACCTTCACACAATTGATTCCCTCACGATGTTCAAACTCATCCACACTCCCATAGACAAACCGAGCTCCAAAGCGCTCTGCCTGCTTGTGCATCCGCATGATGAGTTCAGATCCATCAATTCCCTCCGGAAATCCTGGAAAATTCTCAACCTCGGTAGTCGTGGTGAGCTGACCTCCGGGCTGGCTCCCCTCGAGCACGAGAGGTGAGAGGTTGGCTCGTGCAGTATAGATGGCTGCTGTTAATCCGGCACATCCGGTCCCAACAATGATGACTTGTTCCATAATAAAAATAGCAACTGTGACAACTAATAAGGGTCCATCCCGGGATTGCGAAGCTTTTGTAAACCAGAAAGAGAATTATAACTCCACGATACCACCCTATTTTGGATTTCCAGGAGGATTACTTTAGTCCTTAGCAAACTCTGCTGAAAAGGCTAATTTTCACTCAAGGTGAATTTTTTTTGTAATAAAGGAGAACTCCTGCAACCAAGGGAGGAATGGCGAAAACAAGCGCAATGGGAAACATCGTTTTTATTTGAATAAGTCCAATAGCCACCGAGGCCATAGTTCCTAGAAAAATCTGAATCGTATTAAAAAGTGCAGAAGCTCTTCCTGCTTTTTTAGCGAAAGGAGCCATCGCTAGGGCTGTTGCATTAGGAGAAGCACATCCGATGGATAAGAGCATCCCAAAAAGTAAGGCAAAGACAAGAGGGAGCGTAACCCAATTCATCCAAGTAACAGCTGCAAAGGTGAGGCACAGGACCAGTTGAAAACTAATAGCAATGTTAAGAACCTCACGATTAGCAAAACGCCGTAACAGAAGGAGATTGACTTGACTACCGCTAATATAGCCAGCAGCAAGGGAGGTGAAAATCAACCCGTAACTATAGATGCTCACTTTAAAAAAAGTGAAGAGAAGCACAGGAGAAGCAGCAATAAAGCCAAATAGGGAGGCAAAAGAAAATGCTCCAATAAGAGCAAAGGTAAAAAATTGACGATCCCGAAATACCCTCCAATAATTTCGTAGAATTGGACCTGGGGTTAGTTGAACGGTCGGGTCTCCTGGATGACTTTCTGGAAGGACAAGCGCTGCTAAAATCATCATCAGTCCCACAAGAAAAATCAAAATAAGGAAGGAGCCGTACCATCCAATATGAGCTGCAACAAAGCTTCCCGCACTCGGAGCGAGGAGAGGAGAAACACCTAGAACAAGCATCAATAGAGAAAAAACCTTAGGACTCTCCTCTACCGAAAATAGGTCGCGCACCATGGCCATACTCACCACCGTAGAAACACACCCACCCACTGCAGTTAAAAATCGCCATACTACCAGCTCCTCTAAATTGTGAGAAAAAATGCACCCGACCGAAGCAATAATGTAGAGTGAAAGCCCCAGATAGAGAGGCTTCTTGCGGCCGAAACGATCTAGGAGTGGGCCATAAATCATTTGCCCGATACCGATCCCAATAAAATAACTTGAAAGGGTGAAGGATAAACTTGCAGTGGTTGTATGTAAATCATGGGCAATTTCCTGGAATGCCGGCAAGTACATGTCGGTTGAAAGAGGATTGGTGGCACTTAAAAAACCAAGAACGACAATAATCCAGCGGCGATGTTGAGGAGAACGAATCATTCTATTTCCATCCTATCCGTTCAACACCATCGATACGATCGAAATGACGATCTTCAGAAAGGATGGGCAATCTATGTTGAACAGCGAGTGCAGAAATCCAAAGATCATTAACAGGAATCATGTTTCCTTTCTTTTTTAATTTATTTCTTATCTCTGCATAGAAATACACCGTCATGACATCGAGTATCAATACAGGCCATGATGATTTCAATTCGTCAAGCCATGCTTCTAATACTTTTTGATGCCGTGAATTGATCAATCCATAGTGATACTCTGCCAAAACTGGAACCGAAAGATATGGTTGCACTAATTCTTGTACAACAATTTCAATTTCTCTGTCCTCACGAGACATCGCTGAAATAGCATTAGTATCTAATATCATTTCCAATCGTCAGGATGAATTTCAGCAGCAGCATCTAAAATTTTTCTTTTAATGGCTTCGAGCTCCTTGCGTGGAATCTTTGGAGGTGGAGGAATGACAGTTCGATGTCGCACAGTATTAACTCGTGAAGTTCTAGCTAATTTTTCTTTCAAGGCCTCACAAAAAATTCTTTCATGGTCGTATGACACTGCAACGCCGCAGTCTTAACCCGGATATTTCATACTGAATCGTCATGAGGCGCCGTGCAAAGCTTATTAGTACAAGGCGGGCGAAGGATTGTGATGCCGGGCTGTATGAGTACATACCGCCCAAATCACAATTCGAGACCAACACAGTAATGAGGAGCTTTCCACAAGCCGTAATAGATTTAGTGTGAAATATCCGGGTTAACCTGATGAAGAAGTGGAGCTGGAAGTTCTAATGTAGTTTTCACATTCATAGCGACCCATATTTATTGGTTTATTGTTTTAGGGTCAATATTTTTCAAATACTCAAAAGAATAAATCCCACTGCTATGCCCATCGCCCCAGAAAAATTGCAGCGCATAGCCTCCCACAAATGTATATTTTGTTAATACAAAACTTTCTGAAGTGAATGTTTTTTTTTCTAAGGAAGGCATCTGACCCATCACATCAGGCTCTCCGGCACACACAGCGCAGGGACAGGCTTCACGCAATGTACGCAGCGGCAGGTATTCTTCGACATCATCACTCCACGCCAACACGAGCTCACTACCAATAACAGCAATACGAGGAGGAAGAAGATTCATGGGGATATTTTTCTTCTTCCACCCTGTAAATTCTTCTTTTTTTTATTTAAACAAGAGAGGAACGATGAGAATCGCTACAATATTAACCACCTTAATCATCGGGTTAATCGCAGGACCTGCAGTATCTTTGTAAGGATCACCTACGGTGTCTCCAGTGACAGCAGCAGAGTGAGCTGAGGAGCCTTTACCACCATGGTTTCCTTCTTCAATATATTTTTTCGCATTGTCCCAAGCACCACCACTCGAGGTCATCGAGATTGCCAAGAAAAGTCCTGTTACAATGGTTCCTACAAGCACACCCCCAAGAGCCACAGCACCTAGCCATGGAATAAATCCGACAGCAATCACTGTTACTATCGGAAGTAGCGCAGGGATGATCATTTCACGAAGGGCTGCTTTGGTGACAATATCAACACAAGTACCATACTCAGGTGTATCTTTACCGGTGAGGATTCCAGGATGAAGTTTCAGCTGACGGCGCACTTCTAAGACAACAGCCCCAGCTGCTTTGCCAACCGCATCAATACTGAATGCAGAGAAGACAAAAGGAAGTAATCCACCGATAAGAAGACCAGCAATCACACGAGGATCGGAGAGAGAGAAGGAGAGTGCTACCTCTCCAATCATATGATTTTTGAGCTCTTCAACATAAGAACCAAAAAGAACAAGCGCTGCAAGACCTGCAGAAGCAATAGCATATCCTTTGGTAACCGCTTTCATTGTATTGCCAACTGCATCGAGTTCATCGGTGATTTCACGTGCGGACTTAGGAGATTCACTCATCACCGCAATTCCACCTGCATTATCAGTGATAGGACCAAAAGCATCGAGCGAGATAACAATTCCAGATAGGGAGAGCATACTCATCACCGCAACGGCCACTCCATAGAGGCCTGCAAGCTCAAAACTTCCTAAAATAGCAGCGATAATGAAAACGGCAGGAAGCACTGTGGCGTGATTTCCTACGGCAATACCAGCAATAATATTGGTTCCGTGCCCAGTCTCTGATGCACGTGCAATACGTCGGACAGGTTCATAATGGGTGGAGGTGAAATAATTCGTAATGAGAACGATGATTGCTGTCATCACCAGACCAATAAGAGCCGCGGCATAGAGGCCGTTGGCTGTAATGACTTTTCCAGCAACTTCAAGGGCTGTTGGGAAAAGAAGATGGGTTGCTGGGTAAAAAAGCACTGCTGAGAAGAGAACGTTTAAAACGACAGCCGTAATGAGGGATGCTCCTGGCTTTTGTTTGGAAGCATTCACATAGAAAATGGCAAAGATAGAACCGATAACCGAGATTCCTCCAAGAATAAAGGGATAGATCATTGCGGCAGGAGTTCCTTTGAGCATGAGAAATCCTACAAAAATAGCCCCGATCAAGCTGACTGCATAGGTTTCAAAGACATCTGCAGCCATTCCTGCACAGTCCCCAACATTATCTCCCACATTATCGGCAATGGTAGCAGGGTTACGTGGATCATCTTCATCGAGGTTTTGCTCGATCTTACCGACAAGGTCGGCACCCACGTCGGCTGCTTTTGTATAAATACCACCACCAAGACGTGCAAAGACGCTGATTAGACTGGCTCCTAGGGCCAAGCCAATAAGACTATTGACTGCTTCGGCTTCCCCTAAAAAATGACATGCAGCAAGAAAGAATCCTCCTACCGAAAGGAGTGCCAGTCCTACAACTAATAATCCAGTAACCGCACCTCCGCTAAAAGCCATCTGCATAGCAGAGTGACGAGAGAGCAAGGCACCAGCAGCTGTACGGAGATTAGCAACAACGGCAATACGCATGCCGACATACCCAGCTGCCAGGGAACAAAAAGCACCGATCACAAAACCGGTCGAAGTGGTCTGACCTTTAAAATAGTAAAGAGCACCGAAGATCACAATGGCGATGAGAGAAATGGCCGTGATTTGACGATTGAGATAGGCTTTGGCCCCTTCTTGAATTGCGGCAGCAATCGTACCCATCTTACTGGTACCAGCGGGTGCTTTGAGAATGGAGCGAATAAGAACCAGTGCAACAAGAATGCCAAGCGATCCGCAGATCATGGCAAGAGTAATACCGTTCTCAGAGAGTTGTGTAAGATTAAACATAGAATAATTGTGTAATTAGCGGTGCACTGCTTTACACAAAGTCCATAAAAGAAACAACTGATTATTTTTAATTTTTAAAAAGGGGGTGAACGATATTTTTAATTCCAAGGTTTTATTTCCACTTAACCCGCATATTTCATACTGATTCGTCGCGAGGCGCCGCGAATCCTGATGCAGACACCACCGGCGGTCGGGAGACCGCGGGGGAGACTGCCCTGGCTTTAACCCGCATATTTCATACTGATCGTGACGAGGAGACCGCGAAGGCTGATGGGGTAAGGCAGACGAGCATTTTGATGCCGGGCTGTATGTGTACATACTGTCCAAATCAAAATGTGAGTCTAACGCAGCATCCATCCTTGCTTTCCGGCCTCCGCAGTAGATTAGTGTGAAATATCCGGGTTAAGAGATGAATTTGACTCCAAAAGAGATTTTAAATTTTTCCATTCCTTTTGAAGCTCTCGATTTCCGCAAGATAAAAGCCACCTTTCAAACCCCCTATGGGGTCTTCCTTGTTGCATGAGACCGCTCCAAAAAATAGGATAAGGACCTAAGTAGTGACCATAACGCCACAACTCTTTTTTTTCTAGCTCCAGGCGAGCTGGAGCACCTCCCCTTTTTTTTGTTAGATAGAGCATTAGATCAACTCCAAAACGCTCGATACCCTCTTTTATTATTTCAAACTTCATTTTTTTGGGTTCTTTTAAAAAATGTTCTCCAGAAATACGAAAGCATCGATGTAACAGAGTTTTTAAAATGGGATCCTCAGGCTGATCCTGATGACGCTCAAAATTCCATGCAGTTCGTTTCCCCTCACCATATTGATTCAGTCGTTCTTCTAAAATGAGTTGCAATGCTTCAAGCTTCCACAACCCAGGATGCAGTGAAAACTTCCATGGAGCTGTCGAAGAACATTGTTCTAGGAAGCCATTTTCTTTCTCTAGAATGACTCCGTGAGGGTCTCGATGCTGCCCATAACCGAGAAGTCCTATAGTGACGGCATCGAGTTTTACTGCAAGAGCGGGCAAGGTCTCATTTAAAAAAATATCATCACACGCTCCTACTGGAGGATGATCATCAAGGATTAAATATACATGGGTAAATCGACGATAGAGCATTTCTTCGACCGCCTCTAAGGTCACTCCCATCCAATTTCGTGAATCACTTTTAAAATTGAAATAAAGATCCTGATCACGCACTAAACCAGAAAAAAAAAGGGGAGGATGTGCTGCCCAATGTTTTTTGATCCGCTGCTCCGTAAAATGGGCTACTTGTTCATAAGGCTCAAAAGTACTAAGAAGAATCCCGGTCATAAAAAAATAATTGGCGGATCAATCCGAATGCGGAGGGCTTTAAAAATATCAACGGAGCATAGCGTAATGCTTTACTAAAATAGAACCAAGCCTGATGGCGATCCTTTTGCACCACCGCGTAGGCTTGTATTAAAAAATGATGCGCAAGCGAATCAGAGCGTTCATGATCAAGGACCGATTTTTTTTCCTCAAGCAGAGGATAAAAGGGAGAAAAAATCTTTTCCCGTTCCTCAAGAACTAAATACCACGCCTGGATCGTCTTAGAATCGGGTTGTCGATGTTGAATAGCAAGCTCCTCACCTAAATAATGAAAATGATAGAACTCTGACATATGCCACCAATATTCATAATCCATTGCATAATGGAGATCTTCCTTTAAAAAGCCAATTCTCTCACGCACCGAGCTTCGAAAAAAAACAGCTGGCTGATGGAGCCTAATACGACCACTCCACCATCGAATAAAATCTCGACGATCTTTGAATTGTGCAGCTGCTCGGAGAGGAGGCTCCCCATTGTAGGAAACTTGAAGAACATCTCCAAAAATCACCTGAGAGGCAGGATTTTTGAAGGCATGATACAGCTTTTCAAGGGTCTCTGGAAAATAAGCATCATCGCTATTGAGCCAACAAATAACCTCGCCGCGAGCCATCCGAAAGCCTTTGTTAACGGCATTCGACTGACCATGATCTGATTCAACAAGGAGCCTTACTCTGGGATCTTGTGCATAATTCACAAGAATGTTTTTTGTTTCATCGGTAGAACAATTATCGATCACGATATGTTCGTAGGAGCCGTTAGTCTGACGTCGAATCGAATCCAGACATCCAGAGAGATATTTCCCTTGATTGTAGGAAGGGGTAATAATGCTAAAAAAAGGGGTCAACATTTTAAAGGGATCAACATTTTTGATCGACATCGTCTCCACTAGCAGCAGGAGCTTGCCAATGACAAGCATAAATCAAAAATACTACAACGGGGATCATTCTCCTCATTCATTTTTGTTAACCCGGATATTTCAGTTACATCTTCCCTCTTCTAAGTTTTGTGCTAGAGTCTCGCATCACATTTTATGAAAAAAAAGTGCTCTCAACAATGGTGGGGTGTATTCATTACTACTATTTTCTTTCTCTACGAAATAGGTTCCCTCTTTGCATTAACAACTATTAGCGGTTCAGGAGCCACCTTTCCTGCACCTCTCTATATTCGTTGGGCCTCCGAATTTCAGAAAAACCATCCTGACATTGCGGTAAACTATCAAGGAATTGGAAGTGGTGCTGGTATTGTCAATTTTACTAAAAGACTCACCGATTTTTGTGCCAGTGATATTGCAATGACCGATGCTGAAATTGAAAAGAATCACGGTAGTGTCATTATGATTCCTCTGACTGCTGGAATGATTGTTCTATCCTACAACCTTCCTAATATCAAAGAACTGAAGTTGAGTCGTGAAGCTTATGTCGATATCTTTCTTGGAAAAATTACTCATTGGAATGATCCCCTAATTGAGATCTGTAATCCTGGTGTTGTTTTACCCGCTCTTCCTATCACTGTTGTTACCCGCTCGGATGGGAGTGGCACAACAGCTCTTTTTACAGAACATTTAGCTAAGATCAGTCCTGAATTTAATACTGAAGTAGGTTCAGGAAAATCTGTGAAATGGCCCATCGGCCTGGCCGGCAAAGGAAATGATGGAATTACCTCGTTAATCAAAGGGACCACTGGTGCTATCGGCTACATCGAATATGGTTTTGCAAAAAACAATAATCTCCCATCGGCAGAGCTTCAAAACAAAGCTGGAAAGATGATCCCAGCTTCCGATAAAGCAGGATCACTGGCATTAGCTAATTCTGCTCCTCCCGATCATCTACAAAGCTTTGTCCCAGATCCGGAGACTCCTGGCGCCTATCCTATTTCTGGTTTTACCTGGGTGATTGTTCAAAAAATCTATCCTTGCGAAAAAGCCAAAGCCCTCAAAGCATTTCTCACCTACGCTCTTACGGAGGGACAATTACTATCCTCAGCCCTTGGCTATTTGCCGCTTCCCGAGGCAACTGAAAAAAAATCGATTCAGGCTCTTACAAATATTCAAGAATCTGCTACCAAGTAAAAGATTGTTGAAAAATATTATTACTTTTGTTTGTGAGCGCACCTGCCTTCATCCCAAAAAATCGCTATCGACGTCGAAGAGATTATTTTCGTTGTTTCTGTTGGATTGCTGCAGTCATCATCATTTTCCTTCTAGGGCTCATCATTGATGAAATTTTCACAAAAGCCCTTCCAGCCATACGGCACTTTGGATGGCATTTTCTCACAAGCTCTGAATGGCGCCCCAACCGGGATCTCTATGGAGTTTTACCCATGCTTTTTGGAACTGCTGTAAGCAGCCTTCTCGCTCTTTTATTAGCATTACCGCTCGGTCTAGCCGTAGCACTTTTTTTAAGCGAAAATTTCTTACCTCGTCCCTTACGCCAGTTGATGAGAATGATTGTAGAGATGTTGGCTGCGACTCCAAGCGTGGTTTATGGTCTCTGGGGTATTTTTACACTTGTCCCACTTGTACAGCATTATGGAGAAATAGTGGTACATCATTGCGGATGGATTCCTTTTTTACATGGACCTGCCTATGGCAATTCTCTGCTCACAGCAAGTCTCGTGCTTGCCCTTATGGTGCTCCCAACCATTGCTGCCATTTCACGTGCTTCATTGGTGGCCATTCCCGAGACGCTTCGCGAAGGAGCCTACGCCCTAGGGGCTACTCGTTGGGAAACAATTACTCGAGTCTTGCTCCCGTACGCAGCTCCAGGAATTGTAGCAGCAAGCATCTTAGCATTTGGACGTGCTATGGGTGAGACGATGGCTGTTGCAATGCTTATTGGAAATAGCCAACGCCTCACACTCTCCATTTTTTCTCCTTCCAACACACTCTCGGCGCTACTGGCCAATCAGTTTTCAGAAGCAGAGGGGCTTCAAATTAATGCTCTCATGTATGCCGCCTTTATTCTGATTCTCTTAACATTAGGCACTAATATCATTGGGGAGCTTGTGCTACGTCGTACGCAGAGAGCCCTTGGAGGAGGCTCATGATGATACCCCATTCAAATCCACCTCACCATTTTTTCTCCAACCATGAGAAAAAAACCTCTTTCCTGCGTCTCTGGAGCAATCAACTCCTTACAACACTGTGTGTTCTTTTTTCTTTTTTCACCTTAGTTCCTCTTTTTTCTCTTCTTTATTTGCTGATTCATAAAGGTCTTCCTTTATTGCATTTTTCAGTCTTTACAAAACTCCCACCACCACCTGGGTTACACGGTGGTGGTTTTGGCAATGCTATAATTGGAACCATAACGATGGTTGGTATTGCTACCCTGCTTTCAGCTCCTATTGGAATTTTAGGTGCCATTTATATTAGTGAATATGCCCCTCACTCCTCTCTGACAGCAACAGTTCGCTTCATTGCCAAACTCCTTACTGGAATCCCCTCTATTATTTGTGGTGCTTTTGCTTTTGCCTTAGTCGTTCTCCATACAGGGCAATTTTCGGCTTTAGCAGGAGGAGCTGCTCTTTCTATTTTAATGTTGCCAACCATTCTTTTAACCTCGGAGCAGGCACTGATGGGGGTCCCTTCTTCCTACCGTGATGCTTCCTATGGACTTGGGGCGACTCCCTTTCAAACAATCTGGCGTATCGTTTTACCTGAGGCATTACCAGCAATGATGATGGGAATGATGCTTGCGGTCGCTCGTGCTGCGGGAGAAACGGCACCTGTTCTTTTTACCGCTCTCTTTAGTCAACAATGGGCAAGCTCCATCATGGAGCCAACGGCTTCTCTTTCGGTTTTAATTTATAATTTCTCAGCACTTCCTTATCATTACCAAGTTCAAATGGCTTGGACTGCCTCTCTTGTCCTAGTTGCCATGGTAACTGGAACAAATATTTTAGCTCAACTACTCTTCCGTAGAAAATTTCAATGAACCCAACCAGCATCAATAGTACGGAGCTACTTCCTTCATCTTCGAAGGTGACACCTTCCGGTGTCACTAATGAGACTTTTATTAAAGTCATCAATTTTGATTTTTTCTATGGAAAAAAACAGACCCTCTTTAATATCAATTTTGCTATTCCCTCCAAGCATGTAACCTCTTTTATTGGGCCCTCAGGTTCTGGTAAATCAACACTCTTACGCAATTTCAATCGTATGAATGAACTGCTTCCTGGGGTACGCCATGAAGGTGACATTACCATTGAGGGAAGAAGTATCTTTGATGCATCTATTGAAATCATTGCCCTACGACGACGCATTGGGATGGTCTTTCAAAAATCAAATCCTTTCCCTCGCTCGATCTATGAAAATGTTGTTTTTCCACTTCGTATTATGGGGTGTCACAAACGAGCTCATTTGAACGAGACGGTTGAACGCTCCCTCCGTTCGGTTGCCTTGTGGGATGAAGTGAAGGATCGTTTAGGAGAAAATGCCTTAGGTCTCTCAGGAGGACAAATGCAACGCCTCTGTATTGCTCGCGCTATTGCAGGTCAGCCAGATATTCTGCTTATGGATGAACCTTGCTCTGCACTGGATCCTATTGCCACAGCTAAAATAGAAGAGCTCATTGTGGAGTTAAAAAAGGAATTCACCATCATCATTGTGACCCACAGCATGCAACAGGCGAGCCGCGTTTCTGACCTAACAGCCTTTTTTAATTTTGGAAAATTAATTGAGTTTGATCACACTAACAGAATCTTTACTGCCCCTATTGAAAAACAGACAGAAGATTACATCACGGGTCGTTTTGGGTAATATTTTCACTTTTTTCCATCCCTTTTCAAAACTTTCACTTCAACTACTGTTAAGCAGTCCATACCATGGCTTATTCTCGCTCCCACATCCTCACTCCCTTCACTGAAAAACTAGATCAGATTCACAGCAGCATTATGACCATTGGAGAGCTGGCTAGGGCTAACTTTAAAAATGCCATTTGTGGTCTTTTTGAACGTAATGATGATTACTGCAATAATGCTATTGCTAATGATGAAGAAATTGATCTTTTGGAAATGCAAATCGATCGTGAGGGTTTATACATTATGAGTCGTTTTCAGCCAGTCGCTTCCGACCTGCGCTATGTAATTTCTTCTATGAAAATTGGAGCCAACATTGAGCGCATTGGCGATCAAGTAGTAAGCATTGCCCGTCGCAGTCGTAAAATTAACGAACATCCAGAAGTTCCCGAACTTCATGAACTCGATAAAGTCATCAAGCTTGCCATGAAAATGTTTGATGATGCACTTCGAGCCTATACTGAGGAGAATGAGACCTTAGCACTGCACATTAAAACTCAAGACAAGCAACTCGATCGTCTCAACAAAGAGCTCAATGAACGTCTCATTTTAAGAATGCAGGATGACTCCAGCAAAATTCCGATTTATTTCAATTTAATTTTTATCAGCCGCTGCCTCGAGCGTATCGGCGATCATGCTGCTAATATTGCTGAGGATGTTGTTTTTGCCGTGAGTGCAGAGGATATTCGTCATTTAGGGAGCTAGCCAGGGTATAACATTATTTTTAACGACTTTTTATAAACAGTGCCCAACTTTACTTTCACTCCTCCATTACGGCATCTGAAAATGATTTTTTTCATTGGTGCTATTAACATGGGAGTTCCATTAGTTGCCCAAGAGGCACCTGCAGATCCGATGCAGCAAGCTCTTGTGAGCACCCCGTTGAGTTCCGAGGTGGCACCGACTAATAACTTCAGTGGCAAAGCCGTGGAGATTACTGCCGATGGAAATACTCATTTTGAAAACGGAGTAGCCTTTGCCGAGGAAAATGTTCAAATCCATTACAACGGCATTAGTATTTATTGTGACAGGGCAGAATATAACCCAGAAACACGTGACATCTTGCTCATTGGACATGTCCGTATTTACAACAATACCAACTTTTTTTCAGGAGAGCGTGCCCTTTATAATCTGGAAACAAAGCAAATTCGTGGTCTTGAATTCGCTGGGGACTTTGCTCCACTCAAATTCCGTGCCTTAAGTTTTAATTCCGTTTCTCAAAAAGAATTTAGAGCGCGTGATGCTTTCATGACCACCTCAGACTCTTCAAGTCCTGATTGGGGAATTCGATCCCGTGCCATGCGTATCTACAATAAGGATAGGGTCATTTTTTTAAATACGACCATCTATGTAGGAAAAGTCCCTATCATTTGGGTTCCTTATATGTACGCAAGTCTCAAGCAATCGGGAATTCAGATTCAGCCTGGATATGATTCAACTTGGGGTGGCTACCTCCTCTCCTCCTACATGTATGCCATCGGCAATGATGATCATCTACTCACACGAGTTCATTCGGACTACCGCTCCCTTCGTGGATATGCAATGGGATTAGATGTAGAGGATAAATTTGGTAAAAATGATCGAAACACCGGACAGTTTATCTCCTATTATGCTTGGGATGCCAATCCCAACATCAACAATGCACCTGGCCAACAAAGAATTGTTAATCCTACCTCGGGGAATTTTGAGCAACGTTATCGCCTCACCTTCACTCAAAAATTTTATCTCAAGGATGATCTTTATGCGACGGCTGATTTAACAAAGCTGAGCGATTTTACGTTCATGCAAAATTACTATCCTGTTGAAAATGCCTACAACCCCCAACCAGACAACAATATTACACTGACCAAGAGGAATGATGACTCCACCATATCGCTAGTAACACGGTGGCAGATGAATAATTTTCAAGAAACAACAGAGCGACTTCCTGAGTTGGCCTTTGATTTTAATCAGGAGCCGCTCTTTGGACTTCCTCTATTTTACGATGGAACGACATCCATCGGTCAATTACAACGTAGTTTTGCCATCAACTCCACAAATTACCCTAACTACCAAACACCCTCTAGTTATAATGCGACCCGATTTGATACATTCCATCAATTAAGCCTACCTCAAACGCTCTTTGGATGGCTTTCACTTATCCCTAAAATTGGAATGCGGGTTACTGCTTACAATCATGGTGGAGATTTTCTCAACACCAATGGGGCTATCACCACCTTCCCCAACACTCCAATCGCCACTAATGGTGTGATCACAAGCACGCATGCTAATAATCTCAATTGGACAGGAACAACAGTCCGTCCCATTTTTAATGCTGGGATAGAGGGCTCTTTTAAAATTTCTCGTAACTTTGAAGGAGTGCAATCACGTCTTCTTGGACTTGATGGATTAAGACATGTCTTCCAGCCCTATGGCAACCTCTCGTACGTTTACGCGGGGGGGCCCAATGTCAACCAGGTTTTTCAATTTGATCGTTATATTCCTAATGGAGCTAATAATCTTACCAAGTCAGGCTATCAACCAAGTTCAACCCAACTGCAGCCACTCAATTTTCCTCAGTTTGCGGCAATTGACACAATCGACACATGGACGATCATGCGTCTGGGTATTCGAAACCGTTTACAAACTCGTCGTGATGAAGGGACCCATGACTGGTTTTATATTGACAGTTTCATCGATATCAATGGAGTTGACCCATACCGTAATGGTTCTGTTTCTAATTTTAATAATCGTTTTACTTTTAATCCGATTAGTTGGCTAGCTCTTCGCCTTGATTCGCAGGTGCCAACGACATCTCAAGGCTTTACAGAAATGAACCTGCAATTTGATATTATGCCAGCCCGCTGGTTGCAGGTATGTGTCGGAAGTGCCTATATCAATAATTACAACGGCATCAGTGGCAACCAGCCCTCCGTTTCTGTTCAATGGAAATTGACGGATCACTGGTCTCTGAGCGCTACACAACTTTATAACTTAAATGAATCCGCTACCTCCACTAGCACGACATCAAGTGGATATGCCCCAGGTAATAGCTTGCTCTATCAGCGCTATTTAATTAATCGAGATCTATCAAGCTGGATCGTTTCTTTAGGTGCTGATGTGCGTAATAACCAAGGAACCTCGACTCAAGGAAACCTTACCCAGTATGGTGCTGTTATTGTCTGCACGCTCAAGGATGCACCCGATGTGACAATGCCATTTCATCTCAATGCACCTACTGCTAATCCCTCTCCTGGTTCTAGTGCTAATCCACTCATTCCTGGAAATTAACCCGCATATTTCATACTAAATCTATTACGGCTTGTGGAAAGCTCCTCATTACTGCGTTGATCTCGAAGTTTTCCTCGGGCAGTATGTTCTCACACAGCCTTGCTCTATCAGCCTTCGCGGCCTCCTCATGACGATTAGCAAGAAATCTCTGGGTTAGGAATGAGGCCTTGCTCCTTTTTTCTCGATTAAGGCATAAGCATTGTGATTGTGAATAGATTCGAAATTTTCTGCTTCAATACGGTACCAAAGAATATTGGAATTTGCTTCTGCTCGTTGGGCAATATTACGAACAAGATCTTCTACAAAAACGGGATTTTCATAAGCATGTTCTGTCACAAATTTTTCGTCAGGACGTTTTAATAACGTATAAAGCTCGCAGCTTGCAGAATCCTCAACCAGACGAATCATCTCCTCAATCCACATCGTCCTTGCACAACGCACAGAAAAGGTTACCTGGCCTCGTTGATTGTGAGCCCCGGACTGACTGATGGCTTTGGAACAAGGGCAGAGCGTGGTAACCGGTACTACCACAGTAACAACAAAATCAAAAGCTGCTCGAGCTTCTCTATTTTTTTTTGTTAAAGTTGCTTTAAAGCAGACATTGTAATCAATCAAGGCAGTTGCTTGTGTTACGGGGGCTGCCTTTTTGATAAAAAAAGGAAATTCAAAATCGACATGTGCCTGCTCTGAATCAAGCTTGACGAGGAGCTGTTCTAGAATATCCCTAATATTGAGCACATGGAGAATGGAGCCATGAGAATTGAGCACCTCAACAAAACGACTCATATGTGTTCCTTTAAAATGATGGGGCAAGTCAACGGTAAGCTGAATGAGAGCCACTGTACTTTGACTGCTCAGAGCCTCATCCTTACCTGCTCCTGGAGGACGATCTCGGATTTCAATCGGGTAGCGTAAATTTTTTACACCAACACGATCGATTGATAGTTGACGATCATCTTTTTGATTTTGAGTGTCATGTAAGTGCATAGTGCAATTTAAGAAAGATTTATTGATGATTCAACTCGTGAGACAAAACGCTAAGAGAGTAAAATGCAGCTGTTTCTGCCCTCAAAATAATAGGACCTAGGTCTATGGAGTGAAACCCAACCTCTTTTGCAGCTGCATATTCCTTGGGAGTAAAATCTCCCTCGGGGCCAATCATGATAGTCACTGCTTGAGGAGCAGGAAAAATTTTTAGAATTTCTTTGAGCGAATGCTTTTTGTTTTCTAGGCAAGCGATTAGCAAAAGATGATCAGGCTGACCCAACATCTTTAAAAATTCTGGAAGTGAACATGGCTTTTCTACCTGAGGCAACCAATTTTGTCCAGACTGCTTGCATGCCTCAATAGCGATCTGTTTCCATCGCTCCTGTTTTTGCAATGCATCATCCTGGTTATCACATCGTACGATTGTTCGCTCTGTTAGAAGGGGAATAACGCGTGAGGCACCAAGTTCCACTGCTTTTTGGATAATAAGATCCATGTTCTTAGCTTTAGGAATAGCTTGAGCAAGTGTAATCGGGCAGCTTGATGGGAGTGTTTTTTTAGGAACTCCAACAGAGAGCACCGCCTGGAGTCCTCCTTTTTTTTTAAGATTGATAATTGTGGCTAGTGCCTCCGTCCCCTTGCCATCAAAAATGACGATCGAATCACCCACTTCACAACGCAAGACATGAGCAGCATGGTGGGCATCAAGATCATCGAGTTGTGGTTCTGATAACAACCATCGATGTGGAGGAAGATAGAAGCGTGGCATGAAAATATCCAAGCTAGAGAGAAGTCCTCAAAGTTCCTTTTGAACCATCATAGAGATTGATAAATAGAGTCATTTCTTTTGCATGGTCCATGGAGAAAGTTCCATACACGATTTGAGATAGGTAAACTTGTTTTTTTATCAAAACAATTTGTAGATAGATACCATGCGTTACCAATGAGTGGTTTGGTATGGAGAGCTCTTGCTAAATTGAGACGCCCTCCAATCATCTTTTGATCGAGTGAAGGAAGTGGATCTGTTGTTTTAATCACGTGTTGAATGAGATCTTGATAATTTGCATTGGGATATTCTGCTTTTATTAAAGCGAGTGCACCCGTCACAAAAGGAGCTGCCATAGATGTTCCACTCATGAAAGCATAAGAGTTATCAGATTTATTATAAGTCGAAAGAATGCAGGTTCCTGGAGCAGCAAGAGAAACAGTATTTGCCCCATAGTTCGAAAAGGAGGCAAGCCCTTCTTGCTCCCTCGATTCATCATAAGAATCTCTGATTGCATAATCCGTTGCAGCTACAGAAACGATATTATCTAATTCTAAAGAGTAACTTGCAGGATAAGTTTTAAATAAGCTGATATCATTATTAAGGCCGTCGTTACCAGCTGCAGCTACTAAAATAATTTCTTTTTTTCGAAGATCATTTAATACCACATCCATTGCAATTGAGGCAGAAGAACCACTCCAACCAAAACTACAATTTAGGATGGAGGCTCCATTTTTTTTTGCAAAATTAATGGCGCTCAATATCGAATCCTCAATAATGACTCCCTCACTGTTAGCACATTTGCATGGCATGAGTTGAACCTGCCAGGCAACACCGGCAACACCTAAATAATCATTTGCTTCTCCTCCAATAATTCCAGCACAATGGGTTCCATGACCTACATCATCAGCGATCATTTCTTCCATATCTGGACCGCTAAAGCCATGAATGTAATGCTTTTTACCTTTGGGATTCGTCCAAAGATTATTCTTTAAACTCTCATGTGTGAGGCGAAGGCCGCTATCAATAATCCCCACAACTACAGAAGCGGCTGAAGTACGAACATCCCAGCCCCCCTCCGCATTAATACCCTGTATTGTGGAAAAATCTTCCTGTTCGTTGTTGGTAGCGGCATCATAAAAACCTCCCAAGGAGAGATTCGTTAGGTTTTCTTCTTTTAGAGAAGAGGAGATCAATAATGAAGTGTTTCTCTTTTTTTGATCATCAGCTGAAGTTTCAAAAAGATCTTTGAGCCCATGATCTTTGTAGTAAAAATAATTTTCATAGCGCGGTCTAAATTCTGGATACAGATCTTCTTCACTATTTCTCCAAAGCCCCCATTGGAATGCGTAGGCGTCGTTATGCGGTTTTTTACTAAGATGACCAATATAGTTGGGTTCTGCAGAGGAACCAACACTACTCTCCACTTGTTTTATTTGTTCTATACCTGCTGGAAGAGATGCAAGAGAAGTATCAGATAAGGTCATCTGGTAAATTGGAAGAGGCTCACTCACTGGAGTGATACTGAGGGCTTGTGGACCATACTCTTTTAAAAACTGCTGAGGGTCTTTTCCCTCTGGCAATACCACCAAGAGTTGATTGGCTGCCATTTCCAAGCGCCCTAAAAGATTGCCGGAGGAAGCATCTACAACCTCTTCTGTTCTTACATAAGTGCATTTTAAATGCGTTTGTAAAATTCTTAAGCGTTGTTTTTGGTTGGGCCACGGCCCCTGAACCTCAGCAAATTCAACCACAACGGCACCAGGATAATCGAGCTCTTCTTGCTCTGATAGAGAATCCAAAGGAGCCGGAGGATACGGAAGAACCTGAAGCTGACGTGGCTCTTGATGATTGAGTGCTGATGAAATAATCGAAGGAGAGTTACTTTCCTGGTACCCAGAATGATTTGTTTTTAGGGATAATACTGGAGCATGGTTTTTGGGCGTGAAAAATGAAATCCCTTGATGGAAAAACAAGTAGCAACTCGCCACAATAACGACACTGATTAGAATAAGTGAGAATAACTTAGTCTTGTTGGAGGTATTCATAAAAAACATGGTTTTAATGCACTAGAGCATATTAAAAAAAGTTGTAGTGCTAGCAACGAAGTGCCAAGACCGCAGTGTATACGAGATACTCGAGGACGTGAGCACCAGAATGACTCTGCAATAAGCGGCACTAACTTTTTTTAGACGCTCTAGCTGATGGATCATTCAGACTGCAATAGATTAAGAACAAGATCAATAAATCAGTGCACCTTTTCCCTATTTTCTCAGATCATCTCCGATCAATAGTTTTGAGAGACTCCGTTTACTTAACGATTCCGAATTCAGCACGACGGTTTTTTGTCCATGCAGCCTCATTACTTGCGGGATCTACAGGCATTTCTTTGCCAAAGCTAACTGTTTGAACTTTACTTCCAGCAACACCCTTTTCAATCAGTGATTGACGCACGGCGAGTGCACGGCGTTCACCAAGGCTCCGATTATATTCTTCAGTTCCACGATCATCCGTAAATCCAGCAACAATAACTGTTTGTCCAGAGGAACGAACAAGTTGAACAACCTTATTGATTTTCTCTTGCTGATCGCTGCTCACCGAGGTGCTGTCAAAAGCAAAAGTTATTGGAGAAAACTCTGTACGGTTGACATTTGCTGCCATGAAATTGGCACTTCCTGAACGTTCACTCAGAGGTGTTCCAGCAACATAGTCCCCATCAATACCAGCATACTGCTGTTTTTTCTTATTAGCACAGGCAGGAAGAAGAGGGAGAATCACAAGAAGAGTTAAAAGAGAGAACTTATTTTTCATAGAGCTTCTATGATCTTTGTTTTCAAATTTTTTTCAAATAAAATTTTTTTCTTTAAGAGGGCAATGGAACTTTACCGAATGCAAGAGAGAGCACTCGTCACCCATTACCCATTACCCATTACCCATTACCCATTACCCATTACCCTTTACGCTTTACACTTTACCCATTACCCTCCGCTTTTCTTCATCTCATGGCCTCACCTCCCGCTCAACCTATTCGCAAAGTTGGTCTTATTACTTGTGTTTTTCTTGTTGCCGCAACCATGGTTGGCAACGGAATATATACGAGTCTCGGAATCCAGCTGCTTTCTATCTCAAGTAGCTTTACTCTTCTGTTGCTATGGGCGTTGGGTGGTCTTGTAGCGCTTTGTGGGGCTTTGTCATATGCAGAGCTATCTGCACAAATGCCCCATTCCGGCGGTGAATATTATTATTTTACAAAAATCTATCATCCAGCCATTGGCACAGCGGCAGGAATTATCACACAAATAGCAGGGTGTGTAGGACCCATCGCTCTGGCAAGCATGGCATTCGGTACCTATTTTCAAGCGATGTTTCCCTTCGTACCTCCGATGGTTTCTTCAATAGTGTTAGTGACTCTAGTAACTGGAATACATCTCATTGACCTAGGGGTTAGTGCTAGTTTTCAAGATATTACTACTGGATTAAAATTCCTGCTGGTCGCCTTTATTTGCTACTTGGGAATGCGGTATGCATCAGTGCCTTTGAAAACGCTTCTTCCTACTAAGTTTGCGCTCCAGGAATTGTTTCAGCCGACTTCGGGAGTAACATTACTCTTTTGTTATTATTCCTACTCTGGATGGAATGCATCCACCTATATCGCTGATGATGTTACCACCTCACAACGCACCGTAGGGCGCTCTCTCATTATTGGATCACTTTTTGTAATGATTGTTTACTTACTTGTGAATGCCATCTTTCTCATCTCCGCACCTAAGAATGAACTACGTGGTGTTTTAGATATTGGACGTGTTGTTGCAACACATCTTATAGGCCAACAGGGAGGTCGCGCCATGTCTGCCCTTATTGCTTTTGGTCTCATTGCTAGCATTAGTGCAATGACCTGGACAGGTCCACGAATCATGCAAGCAATGGGAAAACATCTTTTAGTCTTACGTTGGTTTAGTTGTGCTTCTGCAAATAATATACCGCTTCGTGCTACTCTTTTTCAATATATCTTAGTGATTGTATTACTGTTAACCTCCTCCTTTAAAACTATTTTAGTGAGCACTCAGTTTGCATTGATTTTGTGCGAACTCTTAGGTGTTTTAAGCGTTATCGTCTTGAGACGGCGTGCTTTTTCTCGAGCCTCTCATCATAAAAATAAAAGCTATTTGCAGCTAGACCGCATATTTCATGCTGATCCTGCGGCGGCTTGCAACAATGTGAAGAATACAGCATTAGGCTCAAACTTTGCCTCGAGTAATATAAAAGATACAATTGTTGTCGAAGATCATCGCTCTCCATTTCTAGATCAGCATTCACAGCGCCTCACAACAGATCATTATGAAATATCTGGGCTAACTCAAAAAAATATCAAAATCGAGTGTCAAGAGTATGAGGAGTTGAACAATGTAATTTCCCAAAATACCCCACATACTCGCGAAACAATCTTTCGTTCCCCACTTTATCCACTCCCTCAACTTTTTTTTGCAGCTGTGAGCATGATGGCACTTCTCTACACTCTATGGACGAATTCATTTGAAGCTTTTCTTGGAATTGTGTTAATACTCAGTGCTCTAGCTAGTTACCCATTTCTTAGTCAAAAACAAAAACCCATAGTTCAATAATCAAAAGTCTATGAATAAAAAATCACTGAGTGTCTTTGGTCTTGTTATGATGAATATTATTGCAATCGATAGTATTCGATCGCTGCCGATGAGTGCAGAGTATGGTTTTTCCATCGTCTTCTACTATGCAGCTGCCGCCTTGCTTTTTTTCATTCCCACAGCACTAGTTTCTGCTGAACTTGCCACAGGGTGGCCAGAGGCAGGAGGAGTCTATCTTTGGGCTCGTGAAGCTTTTGGTAAAAAATTCGGGTTTATGACGATATGGATGCAGTGGTTTTATAACCTCTGTTGGTATCCCACGATTATGTCATTTATTGCCGCAACATTGGCCTACTGTATTAACCCAGATTTAGTAAATAATAAATTCTACATTCTGCCGGTTGTTTTTATTTTTTTCTGGGGAGCCACTATTATTAATTTCTTTGGAATGAAAGCATCAAGTGCCTTGAGCTCCTTAACAGCCGTTATTGGAGTGCTCATTCCTATGATGTTTATTATTATTCTAGGAATTGTTTGGATGTGTCTTGGAAAGCCTATAAATATTCAATTTAGCTGGCACAGTTTTTTCCCAGACTTAAGTAGCATCGATAATATGGTCTTATTAACAGCTGTTCTTTACAGCCTAGTTGGCATTGAGATGTCTGCTGTTCATGTCGGTGAAGTAACAGACCCTCAAAAAAACTATCCTATAGCTATTTTTTGGTCAGCGATCATCATTTTAAGTTCGCTTATCCTTTCCTCCTTAGCGGTTGCCTTAGTCATTCCTCAAAAACAACTCAATATTGTTTCTGGCTTAATGCAGGCTTTTGAAGTTTTCTTTATTTCTTTTCATATGAGTTGGTTTATGCCGGTCTTGGCTCTTCTCATTGTGTTGAGTTCTGTGGGAGGTGTTAATGCATGGATTTTAGGACCTAGCAAAAGTCTGTTAATAGCTTGTCAGGACGAATGCTTGCCAAAAAAATTGGGATATAAAAATAAACATGGGGTTCCGGTAACTATTCTAGTTGTCCAAGGGTGTATTTTTACTCTATTATGCTCTGTTTTCTTATTCATGCCAACCGTCACGAGTGGATTTTGGGTATTAACCAATATTACTTCAATTTTAGCATTACTTGTTTATGTAGCCATGTTCGCCTCTGCAGTAAAACTTCGCTATAAATACCCTGAAGTGAAACGTACTTTTATCATCCCTGGTGGAAAAATCGGATTGTGGACTGTCTGCACTATCGGATCCTTGAGTTGTATTTTTACAATTGGTATTGGATTCCTCCCACCAAGTCAAATCGCTGTTGGTAGCCTCCAAACATATGAGCGCACGATGATTATAGGTGTTCTTTCTAGCTCTGCATTGCCATTCATCATTTATGCCCTCCACGAACGTTCGAAAAAACTGACATCAACACTAGCTTTATAGTCCTATTCTGAATTAAAGAAGTATTTTTAACAATTAAAGAGCCCTAAAATAAGATTTTCACTGAATGGTAACAGCATTAAAAAAGACACAACAAAAAGCAGCCTTGTGCATTATTGCTGTTATCATGTGGGAGTTTTTTAGCTTTTATGGATTAAAAGCTATTCTGGTTCTCTATTTTACGAGCCAGCTCCATTATTCTGACTCAGCAGCCTATCAACTGTTTGGAAGTTTTATCTCACTCGTATTTATTACTCCTATTCTGGGAGGATGGTTAGCGGATCGTTATTGCGGGTACCGTTATGCCACTGCTACAGGTTCTGTTTTAATCATTTTAGGGCACCTTATGCTAACGGTATTTGGACAAAATGTTTTTATTGGCTTATCCCTCTTAACAATGGGAATTGGCTTTTTTAAAAGCAATGCCGTTTGTCTTATTAGTACCTGCTACTATCATGATCCGGTTGGTGCTACCGCAGCTTTTTCATGGTACTACGTCGCTGGCAATATTGGCTCCATGCTCGCTGCAATGATCTGTCCTTATTTAGTTGAAAACATCAGTTGGGATATGGGGTTCATTGTAGCTGCTTTTGGGATGATGTTAGGATTTTTCATCTTTCTCCTATCTAAGCGCTATTTTCAATGGGAGCAACAGACACA
The DNA here is from genome assembly GCA_008932965.1 of Verrucomicrobiota bacterium. Lineage (GTDB taxonomy): Bacteria > Verrucomicrobiota > Verrucomicrobiia > Chthoniobacterales > UBA6821 > CAIWMF01. The sequence continues at coordinate 27,349 of WBXG01000001.1, read as the reverse complement.
GAAAACAAAAGCATGGGATCATCTTTCACTTTCTAAAAAAACTTTTTTAACAGGTGGCATTCTACTCACCTCCTTTCTCTTCTTTTACGAAATACTACTTCATGACTGGGTAGCCTATTTGTTGATGATTGTTGTTATTATGGCCCTTACTATCTTTTTAAAGATTTATAAAAATACAACTCCTGCTCACCAAAAAGGGCTTATCATGATGGCGGTGCTCACCCTTTTCGTGACCTCTTTTTGGATCTTTAGCAATCAAGTTTCCAGTTCCTATCCACTCTTTATTTCCCGCTATGTGAACCGTACTATCATGGGGTGCACCGTACCTGCTGGAATGTTTCAATCACTGAATGCTGCTAGTATTTTAATTGCAGGAGCGGTGATGGCTTTTTTATGGCGTTGGATGGGTCACCATCATATCCGTCCTCAAACTGATACCAAAGTAAGTATTGCCTTGATATTACTAGTACTCGGTTTTGGAACAATGACCTATGCCTCGGGATTAGCTAGTGAACATACTCCGATTTGTATGTTGCTTCCTGTCCTCAGCATCGTAATGCTGGGAGTGGCGGAACTTTTTACGGAACCAGTGATGTTAGCTTCCTGGGGCGATATTGCCCCACATGATAGTGAAGGCCGTTTAGTAGCGATTTATTTTCTATTTATCGGAGCTATTGGAAATTATTTATCAATTTGGATTTCAAAATTAACTGTTGATCCGGTGACGAGCAAAGCCACCGCCTTTACTTATCATGCTGCCTACTCGCAGGTGACTCGAATCGCTCTTGCTCTACTTGGATTATTACTTGCACGAATCGTATGGAGAAAATTCAAAGCAAGGCTTCATAGAAATTACCTTTAGCCCGGATATTTCATACTAATCGTGACGAGGAAGTCGCGAAGGCTGATGGGGTAAGGCAGACGAGCATTTTGATGCCGGGCTGTATGTGTACATGCTGTCCAAATCAAAATGTGAGTCTAACGCAGCATCCACCCTTGCTTCCCGGCCTCCGCAGTAGATTAGTGTGAAATATCCGGGTTAGGGACTATAAAAGTCAGATGAATGCTCTATAGGGCACCTCATGACACTTCAGTACGAAATATCCGAGCCCCCCCGAATAGTTCATAAAAATAGTTTTTTGAAAGAAGAAAAAAATTCTTCCTGATTCCCTTTTTCCCTTTTTCTGTCTTAGAATTGCTCAAATTCTAATTATTGATAAAAATGAATACACACCATTCTTCTCGTGTTATTTGTGCTTCACGAGGTACTGCACTGTCTGCAAAAAGTTGGCTAACAGAAGCTCCCTTAAGAATGCTCATGAACAACCTCGACCCCGAGGTCGCAGAACGCCCCGAGGATTTAGTTGTTTATGGTGGTATTGGTAAGGCAGCCCGCAATTGGGAATGCTTTGATCGTATTGTCGAAACACTTCAACAATTAGAAGAGGATGAAACTCTCTTGATTCAATCAGGAAAGCCAGTTGGCGTTTTTAAAACACATTCTGATGCACCCCGTGTGCTCCTTGCGAATTCCAACCTCGTTCCTCATTGGGCTACATGGGAGCATTTTCATAAATTAGATAAACTCGGCCTCATGATGTATGGTCAAATGACAGCCGGTTCTTGGATTTATATTGGCACTCAAGGAATCATTCAAGGGACCTATGAAACTTTTGTTGAGGCAGGTAAAAAACATTTCCAAGGAGATTTGTCAGGCAAATGGATTCTCACTGCTGGCCTTGGGGGAATGGGAGGAGCTCAACCACTTGCTGGAACCATGGCTGGTGCCTCTGTTCTCGCTGTAGAATGTGATCCAGCACACATTGAAAAACGCTTGTCCAAAGGATTTGTCGATCACTGCGTGAATGATCTGAGTGAAGCTCTTTCTATGATTGAAAAATCGTGTCAGGAAAAAAAGCCCATCTCTATCGCCTTGCTTGGAAATGCTGCCGAAATATTTCCAGAATTACTAAAACGTGGTGTAAAACCAAGCATGGTAACAGATCAAACAAGTGCTCATGATCCATTGAATGGATATCTACCTGCAGGTTGGACTCTTGAGCAGGCAGAGGAATGCCGTTCCTCAGACCCTACAAAAATAATTTCAGCTGCCAAAAAATCGATGGCACGTCATGTAGAGGCAATGCTTGCTTTTTATCACCAGGGCATTCCTACTTTTGACTATGGTAACAACATTCGAGAGATGGCCCTTCTTGAGGGTGTAGAAAATGCTTTTGATTACCCAGGTTTTGTTCCTGCTTATATCAGGCCTCTCTTCTGTGAAGGGATAGGCCCATTTCGCTGGGTAGCTCTCTCAGGGGATCCTGAGGATATTTATAAAACAGATGCTAAAGTTAAAGAGCTTATTCCTGATGATCCTCATCTCCATCGCTGGCTGGATATGGCTCGTGAGAGAATTCAATTTCAGGGATTACCAGCGCGTATTTGTTGGGTAGGAGTTAAGGATCGTGCACGTCTGGGAGTTGCTTTCAACAAAATGGTTGCTTCTGGAGAACTACAAGCTCCCATTGTCATTGGAAGAGATCATTTGGATTCCGGCTCGGTCGCAAGCCCTAATCGTGAAACAGAAAGCATGCTCGATGGTTCCGATGCCGTTTCCGATTGGCCTCTTCTCAATGCCTTACTTAGTACAGCAAGTGGAGCCACCTGGGTAAGCTTGCATCATGGAGGAGGTGTTGGGATGGGGTATTCTCAACATTCAGGGATGGTCATTGTTGCCGATGGAACTGATGCAGCTGAAAAACGCCTCGCACGTGTTCTATGGAATGACCCTGCTACTGGAGTAATGCGTCATGCAGATGCTGGCTATCAAAAAGCAATTGCATGTGCAAAAGAAAATCATCTTAATTTTCCGATGATTCCATAACAATATCTTAAGTAGATACAAAAATAGAAAATTTACTCAAGAAACCTGCTCCTATTTCTCTTGAAAGTAACAGCAGCCCCATCATCCTAAAAACGTGAATTTTTAATTTTTACCCTTGTACAACCTACTCATGAAAAATTCTATTACCCTCACCGAATCGGGACTCTCTCTTGCAGAACTTCGTACCATTTATTTTGAGCCCACAGCACTTCATGTAGCCTCCTCTCTGAAAATCGCGATAGAGCGCTCGGCGGCAGTCGTCACTCAGACAATGAAGGAAGGAAAAACGGTCTATGGTATTAATACTGGATTTGGAGCTCTTGCAAGTACGCGCATTGAACCCGATAAATTAGCAGAGTTACAACTCAATATTATCCGCTCTCATAAAGCAGGGGTGGGAGCATATCTTGATGAAAAAATTTGCAAATTGGTTTTAGCCTTGAAAATAGTCGGTCTTTCTGCTGGCTACTCTGGAGTAAGATGGATTCTAGTCGAAAAATTATTAGAGCTTTTTAATCGTGGTTTTTTTCCATGTCTTCATGCTAAGGGCTCTGTTGGGGCCTCTGGAGATTTAGCTCCACTTGCAGATTTAGCAGGTGTTCTTATTGGAGAGGGAGATGCATGGTTTGAAGGAAATATTATTTCAGCCCATGAAGTATTAAAAATAATTGATTGGAAGCCCTATGTACTAGGCCCCAAAGAAGGACTTTCCCTCATTAACGGAACTCAGGTCTCCACAGGACTTGCCTTGGCTGCCCTTTTTAAAACAGAGCGTCTTTTAGGATCTACTATTGTTTCAGGAGCACTTGCGATTGAGGCTATTAAAGGATCCATCTCTCCGTTCCATCCGAAAATTCAAGAACTACGTCGCCAGCAAGGACAGCAACAGATTGCTACTTGGTCACGTGAGTTATTAGGACATAGTTCGATTTCGGAGAGTCATCGTGATTGTGGAAAAGTACAGGATCCCTATAGCATGCGCTGCCAAGCAGTGGTGATGGGGACCTGTTTAGATACCATGAACTATGTCGCTAGCATACTACAGCGTGAAGCTAACGCCATCACCGATAATCCCATCGTTATTCCTGAGACAGGAGAAGTTATCAGTGGAGGTAATTTTCATGCTGAGCCAGTAGCCTTTGCTGCTGATCACTTAGCCCTTGCTATTGCCGAAATGACTTCTATTGCAGAACGACGCATTGCCATGCTCATGGATCGCCATTTTAGTGGTCTCCCCTCATTTCTTGTAACAAATAGCGGATTGCATTCTGGGCTCATGATTGCTCATGTGACAGCAGCAGCGATGGTGAGCGAAAACAAATCATTATCTCACCCTGCCAGTGTTGACAGCATTCCTACTTCAGCAAATCAAGAGGATCATGTGAGCATGGCGACTTCCGGAGCACGACGCTTACATGAAATGCTTGAAAATGCTGGCTATGTAACGGCAATTGAGCTGCTCTCTACAATACGTGCTGTGGCCTTTCATCTTCCTCTTAAAACAAGCGAGCGTCTTGAGAAAATCATGAAACAACTCTCTCCACTCATTCAACTTGATAGCTCCGACCATGTTTTATCGCCTGAGATAGAGGCGCTGCAGCAAGCAGTTTTGGGTGGAAGAGTGGCTACTGTTGTTTTAGAGATTGATGGGAAACCAAACTTCCATGACTGTTCTCAAATAGGCAAGTCGGGCTAGCATCATTTTTTATTTCTTTTATGTACCAACTTAATGCTCATTCCTATCTCCATCCATCACCCTGGAACGAGGAAGAGGAAATTGCGCAAGGACGACTAGGGTGCCATATTCAGCCACTTCCTCTTGAAGAACTACCTCCCTTACTACCAGCTCGGAGCATTGTTTTTCTTGGGTTTTCCTCTGATGAAGGGGTTCGACGCAATCTGGGACGATTTGGAGCAGCCGATGCTCCTGAGCCATTGCGCAAAGCATTAAAGAACCTTGCATGGAATGAAAAAACTATTTCCCTTTGGGATTCCGGCACCATTTGTTGTCATGAGGATAATTTAGAAAAAGCCCAGAAGCTCCTTGCAGAGACGATAGCGACACTGAGAGCTCGAGGAGCCTTTGTCATTGTTTTAGGGGGTGGCCATGAAATGGCTTGGGGGCATTTTCAAGGACTTGTAAAATCGTATTCTAGTCTGAAAACTCCCTCATTAGATCCCAATGATCCTACGCTGAACATCGATGTGGTAAATTTTGATGCTCATTTTGATTTGCGTCCTCTTTTTCCAAATGGAAATGGCTCTTCAGGAACGAGCTTTCGTCAGATTCATCACTATTGTACAGAAAAGAAAATAGCATCACGTTATGCCTGTCTAGGTCTTCAACCTCTAGGTAATACCGCAAATCTTTTTGATTATGCTCATTCTATCAATACCTACTATACCCTCGCTGAAGAGATGATTTATCGACCTCATCTAGTACATGAATCTTTAGGAGCCTGGTTGGCTGCTTCTAAAAATATTTACCTCACTCTCTGTCTTGATGTCTTTGCATCTGCTTATGCTCCTGGAGTGAGTTCACCACAAGCGTTTGGTCTTTCACCCTACACCTTGCTTCCATTTTTTAGACAGGTTCTTGAAAGTGGTAAAGTGATTGGTTTTGATATTGCAGAACTCAATCCTATCTATGATCAGGATTCACAAACAGCAAAGCTCGCAGCTCATTTTGTGGCAGAGGTACTAAAAAACTATGTGGGATAAACTGTGGACCCGTGTTCATTTGGCAACACTGGCCCCGATCAATACTCCCTACGGAGCCATCCATGATGGAGCCATTGCTGTAAAGAATGGAAAGATTGTCTGGCTAGGAAGAGAGGTTGATTTACCTGGCCCTCCTAGAGGGCTTGCCCACCACGTCTTTGAAATGAAGGGAGAGTGGATTACTCCGGGACTCATCGACTGTCATACTCATTTGGTTTTTGCAGGTCAGCGCGCTGACGAATTTGCACGAAAGTTGCAGGGAGAATCTTACGCATCGATCCTGGCCTCGGGAGGGGGTATTTTATCGAGTGTTCGTGCAACAAGGAGCAGCTCCTTTGAAGAGCTCTTAGAATGCTCTTCGCAGCGAATACGCTTTGCTATGAGGCAAGGTGTTACCACTCTAGAAATAAAATCGGGCTATGGTCTCGACATGGAAAGTGAGTTAAAGATATTGCGCGTTGCTAAAGAGCTGAAAGAAAATTTTCCAATCTCTATTCAAACGACTTGCCTTGCAGCCCATGTGATTCCTTCGGAATTTCAACATCGCCGTACCGAGTATGTAGCATGGATATGCAACGAGCTTTTACCCGTCGTAAAAAAAGAAGAGCTTGCAGAAGCTGTTGATGTTTTTTGTGAAAACATTGCCTTCTCGTTAGAAGAAACAAAAATGATCTTCCAAGCAGCAAAGGATCTTAGCTTTGAATTGAAAATCCATGCAGAACAACTCTCTTGGCTCGGAGGCTCTTCGCTCGCAGCCCGCTATGGAGCCCTCTCTGCCGATCACTTAGAATATATGAGGGAATCTGATGTGCTCGCCCTCAAAGAATCAGGAACGGTGGCTGTATTATTACCCGGGGCTTTTTATTTTTTGAGTGAGATTCAGATTCCTCCCATCGAGCTTTTACGCAAACATCACATTCCTATCGCCCTTGCTACCGATTTTAACCCTGGAACCTCACCGATTCATTCTTTGTCTACGATCATGAACTTGGCCTGCGTATTATGGCGTTTTACGCCCGAAGAAGCATTACGCAGCGTGACTCTACATGCAGCACAAGCTCTCGGTCTTGAAAAAGAATGTGGCTCTTTAGAAATCGGAAAAAATGCTGATTTTGCTTTCTGGAAGATTGAATCGCCTGCTGAACTTGCCTACTACCTGCATGGACGCTCTTGTCAGAGATTGGTAAAAAGAGGGGAAGAAGTGATGAGTGATGAGTTACAAAAAAACATGGTAGCACAAGAGAAGGATTTTTGGAGTAGATGGAATAGTTCCAATGTTGACGAAGAGGATTGTAGAACGAGCACTTCGAGGAGAGCTCACGCTCCATCTTGGCTACGAGCAAAGAGAGAAGCCCCGCGAGGAGGAAAACTATCAAAATAGGTACAGCAAAAAAAACGCTCCTAACAAAAGAGGGATCAATCGAGATAGAGATACCCCTAGATCGTAAAGGCGATTTTGAACCAATGATCATCACGAAAGGAGAAAAGAGATCAAAGACCTCACACTTTTTTTTCTTTCAAATAATTTTTTTCAAATACTAACAACTCATTAACCCGAATGTTTCATACTGATCGCGACGAGGAGGCAGCGAAGGCTGATGGGGCAAGGCGAGTGATGAAGTCTGACGACGGCTGTATGAGTCCCTACTGCCCGAGGAGGACTTCGAGATCAAAGCAGTATACAGCTGGCTTCCCGGTATCCGCAGGTGATTGGTGTGAAATATGCAGGTTAAGACTCTTTTAACCGGACAGTTGTGATTTCCCTTAATGAACCGACAAGTTAAATACTATTTCTTTCTTCGTGCTTCCTTATCCTTAATGACCTGACGCACTTTTTCTTTTGAAGAAGGCCTTTGATGGGCCGCAGCGCTAGCAACAACAGCTTCATTATTTTGATTGATGCTTAATCGAAGCGAAGCATCATCACGGTCAGAACCTAAATACTGCTCCCGCTTCTCCCACCAACCAAGAAGATCTTTTCGGTGAACAGGGATTTCTTTAATGCTTTGCTTCCACATTGCAAGGGCAAGCTTACAAGCTACTTTTTCTTTTTTGCTCGCCGTCACGGCCTCTTTCCATAAAGAGGGATTGGTACGCGCAGCCTCACTTAATTTATCTACCTCAGTTCTTAATCTTATTACATCTAATTCAAGTTGAGTGAGCTTGCGTTGGTTTTTTGCATCAGAAGAAGCCTCTAAAGCCTTTTGCCATGTAAAATATTCCGGGATTTCTGAATCTTCTTTCAATGTTTTAAATTTTTCAATCACTGGATCCCAACTCTTAATAGCCTTCTTCTCTTGTTGAATCGCATTCATGAACACGTCGTTATCTTTTGTTGCCCCACATTGTTGAGAAAGCTGATCTGCCAAACAACTTTCTTTACTTGCCTCATAATAGAATACTTGAGCCTGTTCCCCTTTTTTAAACAATTCCCAAGATCGAATTTTCTTTTTCCAAAAATCTTGAAGCGCTTGATCTCCTAAAGCTACTAAGCGATAGTATCGTTCACTCCTTTCTTTTTCATAATCGCAAACAGCAAGCTGTTTATCAGATGCTGCTAGCATCTCTTTCCAAAGCTCATAATTGCCATCAGAATTATTTAATTGCGATTGTATTTTGACCCTCTCTATTTCATCACCCCACCATTCTTTTGCCTCTTTAGGAGCAATTGCGTGTCCTTTTTCACACAATTTCATCACGGCAGACCAGAGTTGTGGTTGTTCTTTTTCTAAACGGATAATTTCATTTTGTAGTTCCGCAACCTTTTCTTCTCTTTGCTCATATTCAGCAACCCTAAGCTGATCTTTCATTAACGATATACTATATTGTGCATAGAGAGCTTGATGATCCAACTCTCGCATTTCTGCTTTGAGTTGCATTTCTTTTTCATCATAAATCCCCTCATCTAATTGTGCTCCCTTCAATGGCACAAAACGCAAAGAGAGAACATGCACTCCAGCATCTTCATCGTGAGGATTGATAATCGTGAGATGTCCATTTCCCCACGTAATACTTCCATCTTGTTCTTCTCCATTCCACTTTTTGTGAGGAGCCGAACGTTGCTCAAAATTCATCTGATATTTTTTAAAGTCGGCCTTGTAATCTAAGGGTCGAAATCGTTTCAATCCGTCGCAACTCATTACGCCCTTACCCTTCTCTTCCTCATCACGAGAAAAGTCAGCAGCAGCACTACCGGCGCTCTTTGTTGCAGGACTCTCTTTTTCAGATTCCAAAACATCACGCCCGACCCATAATGCACCTAAGAGCTCTCCATCTTTTTTAGTCGCTTTCCCAAGAGAAAAATTGTGTGTGCCTGTGCTCGCTAATCGTAAAATATTCTTGGCCCAAGTCACCTTACTCTCACGTGCTTCCTCAACAGCTTTCGCAGCCTTATTCCATGCTCGTCGACTCACAGCAACTTGCTTGTTAGCTTCCGTCCAAGAATTTTTTAGCTGAACCATCAAATTTTTTAATTGAGATACAGAGCCTGCCGAAAAAGAAGGCTGAGATAAAAATGTACCCACGCCATTATACGCTTTATAGATCGAATCAACCTGACCTCTCAGCTCTTTTTCAGAATAAAGAGCTGCTTTACGTATCTTGAGAGAGCTGTTTTTTTTATGCACAAAAGCATCATAGAGACTATCGCTCCCTAAGGTATTACTTGGCTCAGCAGCAGTAGACCTCCATTCCATTTTCGTTGCTTCCGTTAAAATAGCTTCCGCTTGATGAAGCGTTTTTACTGCCTCAACAGCTCGACGGAGCGCCTCAACTTCATTAGATTCTGCTCTACGTCTAACATCGAGGCTCATAATTATTTCGTGAATTTTTTCTTTCTCTTCTTCACTTAATGAATCATTGGCTTCATGAAGTTGTTTTTTTAAATTTTTCTTCTCTTGTATGAGTCCATCATATTTTTTGATTCTTTGAATCCATATCTCCTCCATCTTTCCAAGAGATGCAGAACGTTGATGTTCCTCTTGAAAGAAATAAGTTGTTCCATTTTCAAAGCAACTAGCCGCAGCTTTTTCAGCTTCTTCAAAAGAAGCTTTCGCTTTTTTTACGGACTGAATTCCTTTTGTTTCATCTCCATAAAAAGTCTCTTTGGCAGCTTTCAGTGCAGCAATACCATCATTTCCTAAAACGCCAGAAACGAGATTTTCTGCGGTAACAAAAGCCTTCTGCCATGAAGCATCAACAATTTTAGTTTGCTCAGATAATTGTCGTAACAATTCTTGATACTCTTCTTGATACAAACGATACGTCTCACGGAAATGTTTTAACTCTTCTAAAAACGGTTTTTGAGTCTCTGAAAGCATTTTTTGAGCCTCTTTCGTTTTTATTAAAATCTTCTGCCAATAGCCTTGTGATGCTTTTGCAGCATCGTCGATATTCGCATCATTCTTTTTAATCGCCTCGTTTAGTTTTTCGTGAGCCTGATTAGCAGCTTCAATCTCTTTTGAAAAAATTTCATACCCGGGAAAAAATCGTTCTAAAATTGTTATATCCCCATCAAGCGGTCCCTTAAGATTCATTGTCTTTTTCTCACATTGACGAATACGAGCAGTGGCAACTTTGATAATCTCCTCCATTTTGGCATGAGCAGCGCGATAACGCACAACTAAAAAATAGCGTTGGTCAATTTTATCAGACAACCACCTGCCATCATCCTCTTCGATTTTTTTAGATAGTGCTGTAGCATAAGCGGTGGTTAGTTGCGCATTAACAAGATGAAGTTGTAATTCTCGGATGCGTTCTTTATGAGGACCAAAAACCTCCTCATCACTTTTTGAAGAAGCTCCAACGACTTTACGCGGCAATTTAGAAGCTTTAATAAGTAATTCGCTACTCACCGCAGGATATTCTTTATTTTTTTTATCCTGCTGAGGCATAATTTTTTCTACCTCTTCATCGAGATATTCTGTTTTTAAAAGTCTTCTTATTAGTTGAGTCGTATTTTTATTTTCGCTATTAGCTCTAGGATCACCTACAGCAGACTCTTCGGTAACACAAAGAATTTTCTTTTGAGTTTTATCTTCCTGAACAATAAAACGCTTTCCTGTGGGATGGTCTTGAACCGCCACGCGACATCCTTCCAAAGTAAAATCATATCGTGTTTTGAGTTCTCTACTTTCTCCTACTACGGCACTTCCTGTTCCTACTACTGCTGCCACAAAAAGAGTCCCTGCTAAAAGTTCTTCTCCAAGTCCTTCCATGAAAGCGCCTGCAACAGCAGCTCCACTAGCTTGATGAGCGTCATTTTCCTTCTTAACACAGACAGCTGTCACCTGATTGGATCGAAGCAAGGGATCGATAGTAGGGGCATTTGAAAAAAAAACAAAAAAAGGCGCGTTATTATCTGCGCTTACTAATTGATCCTCCTCCAATAAATAAATACCCGATTCTGTCATCAAAGCATCATTGAAGGCAGGCTCTTTTTGAAAACTATTATTGAATTTCCAATTGCAATAACGTGCTGCATCAATCCAATCAAGCCTTTGCATACCATCATTGCATATCTCGCCTACAACTTCATACTGATACCTTCCAGGACTCCCAGAACGCTTGATGGAACTCTCTTCTGATTCATATAAATGATGAATGTCACTTGCTGCGACCTCATTCAAAAATTCACACTGCTTTTGAATAGTGATGATACCTTCTTCGCCAGGTCGTTTTTCTTGGCAAAAACTATTTACAACACTAAAAAAAGAAAAAATTAAAAAGAGAATCTTGGTTTTCATTTTTTTTAAGAAATAGGGGTCAGGCTTCAAATTTCAAATCCTTGCGCTTTTACATAATCCAGCAGTTCTCTCGATAACTCTTTTTTTAATTTTTTAGTGTCACTATTGTGCAATCGATAACTTACGTTAGCACCACTCTTCATCTCGAGATGTTCTGCTATCCACTCATTTCCAACAGTTGTCTTGCCTCTTAAAAAAAGCGCAATGAAAACCTTTCTTGGATCGGATCCATTTAGTTTTAGTAAATCTTTTTGAGTGAGGTTCGCTTTAGTTAGAGCTTCTTTCAGCCATGACTCTGCTTGTTGAAGATTGTGCGCTTTATGTGCAGCTGAAGAATGGTAAACTCGCGATCTTTTTTTATTGAAAACATCTTCCATCATTGAAAAGACTTTTTTTGAAAATGCCTGCGTCCCCCAATACCAACCTCTGCTGAGATGACTACATCGTTTATCCAGCTCAACTGCTCTCAATGGAATACCACACCGGTCAGCCTCTAGCTCGATGGCCCTTCGGTCAAGACGGCTCACCATTTTTCGACGTCCTGCAATAGTGTCGGAGAGATCAAATATTTTTAAACCATCTGCACATGCCATCCACTCTTCTCGTTTGCTTGGCAATAATGCATAAGCCGCCGCTAAACTACTCCAAGGATAATCTAATATGCTCTGTTGCTTTTCTAACTTTACTAAACCAGCCCGTATCGGATTCAAGTGAATATAATCCAGAAGAATTTCATAATAATACGAATTTGAACCTTCCACTAAAATAGCTTTGTAACGATCTCCAAAAAGACGCCCCCACGCTTTATGCCTAACATTAAATCTCCTCGTGTAGGTATTTTGAAACCACTTCATCCCTTCGACTAGATTGGCTTCGGGGGTTTGAATAAAAAGGTGGTAATGATTTCCCATTAAAACCCAAGCATGCACTTTCCATCCTGTCATCTTGCACACTTCTCCCAACGTGCGTAAAAAATAACGCCGGTCATCATCATCAATAAAAATAGCAGCTTTTCGATTCCCTCTTGCCATCACATGGTAATAGGCACCTTCATATTCAATGCGAATGCTTCTTGGCATGAATCAGAATTTACTAATTATTGAAACAACGTCAATATTTGAATTTTGAAGCCTGACCCCTATTCTTGACCCTACTTTACCTCGACCATGAAGGTTCCGTGACCTGCACCAACCCATTTACAATCGGTGTTCCCTTTCCATGCTGAACATCAAAAAGCACTAATGAGTCCTTGGTGCTAAAAAGAAGATGCTGTGAATCAGGACCCCAAACTGGATTTTCCCCTTGAGCAACAATGCGGGTGGTGCCTGATTTGAGATCTAGAACCGCTACAGCAAATGCACCACCACTGCGAACATTGAAGGCGACACGCTCTCCATTAGGGGACCAATTTGGCTCAGTTGCATAGCCAAATCCTGTTGAAATAAGGTGGGTTGGTCCTCCTGAAGAACTAATACGGTAGAGCTGTGGAGCCCCACTCAAATCAGAAGAGTAAATGATTTCAGCTCCATGGGGGCCCCAGGTACCACATGACTCTGCACCACTTGTGCGAGTGAGGCGTTGAGCACCTCCACTAATACCAACAATATACAAACCGGGATTACCATCTTTACTCAAAGTACAAACTAACCGATTTCCATCGGGAGAAAAACGTGGACCAGAGTTTGTTCCTGGAAATTTTACTAACCGGAGGCGTGCTCCCGTAGCAAGATCGATGAGATAGATATCGGCATAACCACTTTGATAGCCAGTGTAGGCAAGACGACCTCCATTGGGACTAAGCGAAGGAGAGACACTAATCGCATTATCATGAGTGATTTGACGTCCATTGGAACCATCATAATCGGCCACATAAATTTCCTTGCGTCCGGTGCGCGTGCTCACAAAAGCAATTTTACTGAGCGCTATGCCAGGATGACCCGTAAGTGTCTCAACAATATCATTACAAAATTGATGAGTGGCAGTACGGGAATCTCCAGAATAACTTTTGGAGAGAACAACCGAACCAGCCCGATCGACAACTTTCCCCTGCAGCAGGCCATTTGAAGCAACACCACTTATTACAAAAGAGGCTTTCTCCACAGGCTGGAGGGAAAACCAACCGGCTAAATTCAAATCATTGGTAAGTATTTTTGAAAAAGCCGCTCCATTTACCCCACTCATTCCAGAAATGGCCACATTAAGCGTGTCACTCTTTCGCACTGTAATGGTAGGAGCCTCTGCAGCCAAGAGGAGGTGACTTTGTATGCCGAAAATTACAAAGAGACAAAGAGACAAAAAAATGTGTTTCATAACAGTATTTATTGAATCGAACGATAAAAGCAGCTCGTACCACAAAGAACTAGTAAAAATTTCTCCAATTCAACTTAGAAAAGCAAAACTATCACAAAGAAATCTCAGAAAACTTTTTTTAAGTCGCCTAAGCTGATGTTCAGCTTCATGAGCAGCTTTTTCAGTCTCCGCTTTAAGATATTCTCTAATATCTGGGCTCAAGGCTAAAAAAATGATATGAAATCAATAATAAAAGGGAGAGCTTCCCCTTTTCAGTGCTTCTTTTTTGTTCTAGAATTACCGAATGTCTTCTCTTATCACTTCTCCTTACTCTCGCAAAAATCCCTTCCCCTCGTTGCTTCGAACCAACCGTCGGCTCACCAAAGAGGACTCAGCAAAAGAGACACGTCATTACGAAGTTTCCATTGCTGGCTCCGGTTTGATCTACGAAGTGGGTGATTCACTCGGTGTTTTTCCTCAGAATGACCCACTTCTTGTTCAGGAGATTCTTGAGAGATTAGGCTTTAGCGGTGAAGAGCTCGTCCCTGATCCTAATGGAGAGATAAGACCTATTCGAGATACCCTCCTGCGCCATTATGCAATTACCGAGCCTTCAAAGCAGTTTCTTGCTGCTATTGCAGAAAAAGATGCCGCAGCCTCTCACTTTACGATGTTTAGTACCCCTGAAGCAAAAGAACATTTTGAAAAATATCTTTGGGGGCGTGAAGTTATTGATCCACTTTTAGAACATCCTCAAGTGCACTTTACCCCTGAAGAATTTGTAAAGCTTTTGCGCAAGCTGCAACCACGCCTCTATTCGATTGCCTCTTCACCCAAAGTTTATCCAGAGGAAATTCATCTAACCGTGGCCACCGTCCAATATGAAAGCCTAGGACGTCAGCGCTTGGGTGTCTGCTCTACCTTCTTGGCTCATCGTGTGACTCAAGAAATTCCTGTTTCTGTTTTTATTCACAGCGCAAAACATTTCAGACTCCCTGAGGACCCAAACCGACATGTCATCATGGTTGGCCCTGGAACTGGAATCGCTCCTTTTCGTGCTTTCTTACAAGAACGCAGAGCAATTGGAGCTCCTGGAAAACATTGGCTATTTTTTGGAGATCAACGGGCCAAAACGGATTTTCTCTACCAAGAGGAATTGGAAACGATGCACCAAGAGGGAACATTGCATCTTTTTCATACTGCTTTTTCTCGTGATCAAGAGCAAAAGATCTACGTCCAACATCGAATGCTTGAGGAAGCCAAGGAGCTCTATAGTTGGTTAGAAGAAGGAGCCTATTTTTATGTCTGTGGTGATGCTTCCCGTATGGCAAAGGATGTGGAGCAAGCCTTACAAAAAACGATTGAACTCGCAGGAGGGAAGTCTCCTGAGGAGGCACTCACTTATGTGGAAGCCATGAAAAAAGAAAAACGTTATAGAAAGGATGTTTATTAACCCGCATAATTCATACTGATCGTGACGAGGAGGCAGCGAAGGGTGATGGGGCATGGCGAGCGATGAAGTCTGACGTTGGCATTGTGTACACACTGCCCGAGAAAGCCTTTGAGCTTGGGCGCAGTATTGATGCGGCTTCCCGGTCTTCACAGGTGATTGGTATAAATACTCAGGCTTGCGTATTTGTATATAAAACTCGACACCAAGATTCAAAGATTTACATTTTTTGATAATGTTTTTATTACTACCCATCGTAGCTATCGTTGTTTTTTACGTTTTCAACTCCATTATTATCCTCAAGCAGTATGAGCGAGGTGTTGTTTTTTTTCTTGGTAAGTTTACTGGTGTTCGTTCTGCAGGCTGTAGCGTTCTCTTTTGGCCCTTACAAACGATAACTCGAGTCTCCTTACGAACGGTCACCATGCAGATTCCTTCACAAAAAATCATCACGAAGGATAACGTATCCATTGATATTGCTGCTGTTGCCTATTACAAAATTTCGGATCCAGAGAAAGCAGTTATTGTCATTGAAAATGTTTACAGTGCGATCAATCAGATCAGCCAGACAACGGTGCGTAATGTCGTTGGTCGATTTTCGCTTGATCAGCTCCTTGCTGAGACAGCCAATATTAATGAGCAAATTAAGACGGTAATTGATACTCACACAGAACCATGGGGCACGTGTGTTACCGCGGTAGAAATCAAAGACATTACATTACCAGAAAACATGCAGCGTGCGATGGCTAAGGAGGCAGAAGCAGAGCGTGAACGCCGTGCTAAAATTGTGGCAGCAGAAGGGGAATATCAAGCAGCTACAAAACTAGGAGAAGCAGCTGATGTCATCTCGGCACATCCTGTAGCTCTTCAACTGCGCACACTTCAGACGATGGCTGAAATTGCTACTGAAAAAAATTCGACTATTATTTTTCCAGCTCAATTTATGTCGACAGTGGAGGAAGCCTTCAGGCTACTAAAAAAAGATTCCGAGAAATAAATTTAACCCGGATATTTCATAAAAAATGAAATGATCATTGTTCTTCAATGACGGTTTCATTATCACAAGTAACATCTCACTATGGTATGAAATCAAATCACCCGGGCAGCACACACTCAAAAGCGATTCATTTCATTGGCATCTGTGGCACCGCTATGGGAGCCGTGGCTGCTGCTATGAAACAACACGGATGGCATGTTACTGGTTCTGATGAGAAGCCGTATCCTCCTCTCTCTGATTTTCTCGCAGCTCAAGGAATCCCAATATCACTTGGATATTCTTCAGAGAACCTTCCCAAGGATGAAGCTCTCATTGTTATTGGGAATGCCCTCTCACGGGGAAATCCAGAGGTAGAAGAAGTACTGAATAGAAAACTACTTTATACCTCTCTTCCAGAATTACTCCGAACACACTTCTTGCAAGGAAGACATAATCTCGTTGTCACCGGCACTCATGGAAAAACAACGACCTCCTCGATGCTGACATGGATTTTTGAGTATGCTCAAAAAAAACCCTCCTACTTGATTGGTGGTATTCCTAAAAATCTAGGCCAAGGGGCCTGCTTTCGTGATCCCGATGAGTCGCGGCATGTTATTTTAGAGGGGGATGAGTATGATACAGCCTTTTTTGACAAGCGTTCTAAATTTGTGCACTACCTACCCGAACTAGTCATCATCAACAATATTGAATTTGATCATGCTGATATTTTTTCTAACTTAGAAGAAATTAAGCGGAGCTTTCACCGATTGCTGCAGCTTGTCCCCTCTGAGGGAATGATTTTGCTCAATGGGGATGATGTTCACTGTTATCAATTAGGCCAACGTGCTCCAGCGCCAATTGTGGAGGTTGGTTTCTCTGAAAATGCAGGAAATCGTATTCTGCATCCCTTCCAAAAGGAGGGGCGATCTGGATTTGAGCTTTTTGATACCTCCTTTGAAATAGCTATGATGGGCGAGCATAATATTCGTAATGCAGCAATGGCTGTGTCTGCTGCTCATTTTTATAATATTCCACTTCCCACCATTCAGCAGGCTTTATTGTCCTTTGAGGGAGTGAAGCGACGCCAGGAGATCCTTACCACTAGCCATGGAATTACCATTATCGATGATTTTGGCCATCATCCCACGGCCATTCGTGAAACTTTAGCGGGCCTCCGTACTCGCTATGGTAAGGCCCAGCTGTGGGCTCTTTTTGAACCGCGAAGCAATACCTCCCGTCGTGCTTTTTTTCAAGAAATGCTTCCTCATGCTTTTGGTGATGCTGATGGAATTATGATTGGAGCCGTGGCTCGGGCTTCCTTGCTTGAGGAACAGGAGCGCCTCAATCCCACCACCCTTGTTAACCAACTCGTTGCCATGGGTAAAGAGGCTTTTTATGAACCCTCCGTTGATAAAATCATTTTGAAATTAGAGAGAGAATTACAACCTGGAGATGTGGTGGTGATTTTTAGCAACGGTTCCTTTGAGGGTCTTGGAGGAAGGCTTACAATGAGACTCCAAGAGAAGGAGTAGGTTTCCCCTACTCTTTCAATAGAATTTAGATTTCCTCTTTTTTTAAAACAGAATAGTTTCACCTCCCATGCCCAATCAATTCGAACTTCAAGGAAATAAAAAAGCCTTTCAAATTAACATGGATCCTCTGATCTATGGAACATTTGCTGAAATTGGGGGAGGTCAAGAGGTTGCCCGGCGTTTTTTTCAGGTAGGCGGTGCTGCAGGTACAGTTGCCAAATCGATCTCGGCTTATGATATGACTTTTTCTGATGAAATCTACGGGCGATGCGGACGCTATGTCAGCCGTGAACGTTTAGGAACGATGCTTGATCATGAATATAAATTACTCCTGGAGCGTCTTGGGGAAAAATCGGGGACTTCTAAGAATTTTTTTGCTTTTGCCAACACCGTTGCAGCACGGTCCTATAAGTCACAAAATGAAGCTCACGGATGGATGGGAATTCGCTTTCAATCGTCACCCCAAAGTGCCCCTAACGAAATCATTCTCCATTTGCGCATGCTTGATCATGAAAATATCGATCAGCAGGAGGTTCTTGGGATTGTTGGTGTTAATTTAATCTATGGGGCTTTTTTCCTGCGTCATCATCCCAATGCTTTTATTACCTCCCTGCTCGATGACCTCAATTCATCACGCATCGAAATAGATATGATTCGCTTTTCGGGACCTGAATTTACAATGCTTGATAATCGTATCATGTGTCTGGAATTAGTGACACAAGGTTTGGCTCAGGCAGTTTTATTTAATAGTGATGGTGATGTCATTCAGGCTGCAGATAAATTTCATGAAAAACCACTTCTTGTTGAGCGTGGGAGCTTTTGTCCTGTAACTCTCTTAGCCAACGATATGCTAGATTGTGCATTGGGTCATTTCCTCAAGCATGAGGAGTTGAAAGGCGATCAACCTGAAATTCTCATGGAAATTACGATGTCGAACCTTCTTCGCCAGGGAACACTCGACCACCAAGATTTCATGGATCGCGTTGATATGTTAAGTGCACTAGGGAGAACAGTCTTAATTTCTAACTACGGTGAATTTTATCGTCTCATTCAATATTTCACGCGCTATACGAGTAAAATTATTGGCCTCCCACTAGGTGTTCCCAGTCTCTATGAACTTTTTGATGAAAAGTATTATGTGGGACTGGAAGGGGGAATCCTCGAAGGTCTTGGGCGTCTTTTCAAAACGGGCGTACAGCTCTATGTTTATCCGACGCTCGATGAACAAGGGAATTTACTGCATGCCTCCTCATTCCCAGTACAAGAGCATCTCAACGAACTCTACCAATATCTGCTCAAAAATAGATTTATTGTTCCCCTTGATAGCTGCCATACCGAATACTTAAGAATTCAATCCCTCCAGGTTGTTGCTAAAATTAAAAAGGGAGATGAAACTTGGAAAAGAATGGTCCCTGCTGAAGTGGTACAATTAATCTTGGAGAGAAAGCTATTTGGGGTGAAGTAAACAGAAGAAACTAGGGCCTCATCTCATATTTTGGGGTAAAAAAGTTGCCCATAATAAAATAGCACCCATTTCAACTCATCATTTTTAAGATTTTCTTTTCTTATTCATTTTTTATTTTTGATGAACGATACCATTACCGCTATTGCCACACCTCCGGGATCAGGGGCTATTGCCGTGCTCAGAATCTCTGGGCCTGAGGCAATTCCCCTAGTGGACCAGCTTTTTCAAGGAAACACCCGGCCATCACTGATGGAATCCCGCCGTTCCTACTGTGGCACTATTGTTCATGAAGAACATCTCCTTGATGAAGTGTTACTCACTATTTTTCGAGCTCCCAAGAGTTACACAGGGGAAGATGTTGTTGAAATCAGTGGTCATGGCGGAGCCCTCATTGTAGCACGCTTGTTAGAAGCGACCCTTAGCAAAGGGGCCCGACTAGCTCGTCCAGGGGAATTTACCCAGCGAGCCTACCTCCATGGAAAAATGGATCTAACTCAAGCAGAAGCAGTCATGGATTTGATTTCAGCTCAGACACGTCACGCTCAACGTATTGCCTTAGCACAGCGATCTGGACGTTTGGGCCAAGAAATCGAAAAAATAAAATGTGAACTGCTAACCATGGTAGCCCATCTTGAAGCTTTTTTTGATTTTCCTGACGAAGATATTAACCCTGAAGAAGGGGCCCTTTTGCGCACTCGTATGGAATCGTCTCGTCATCATTTAGTCCAATTATTAGACACGGCTGAAGAGGGACGTTTAGTGAGGGAAGGTGCCTCACTCGTTCTTTGTGGTTCTCCCAATGTAGGAAAATCAAGCCTTTTTAATAAGCTCTTAGAAATGGAACGAGCGATTGTTAGCCCCACTGCAGGAACAACACGTGATACGATTGAAGAAATGACAACGCTCGGTGGCTTTCCATTTCGAGTTATTGATACAGCAGGAATTAGGTTAACAGAAGATTTGATCGAACGCGAGGGAGTAGCACGCGCACAGAGGGCTGTGAACAACGCCGATGATGTTCTTCATCTCGTCGATGCCAGAGACATAAATCAAATAATAGAGCCTATTTCAAAGAACGAATTATTAATTTTTAACAAAGTTGATTTGATCGCCAATCGGGATTCTTTGCAAAAGAAGTTTCCTTCTGCGCTGATGATTTCCTGCATGACAGGAGAAGGGATGGAAACATTAATAACAACCATCATCAAGCGGGCGACTGGCAAGAAAGAGGAATGCAGGGAGGCGACTCCCTCGCTCTTAGCAATCAATGCACGTCATCAAGCTTGTCTCAGCCGTGCCTTACATTCGATAGATAAAGCCATTGTGTTGGAATCGATGCGAGAGCCTTTAGAATTATTATCAATCGAGCTGCATGATGCTTTAGAGGCAGTGGGAGAGGTCACGGGAGAAGTCGATTCCGAAGAAATTCTAGGAACCATTTTTAGTACATTTTGTATTGGAAAATAATCCTAAAAATGGGGGGGGGTAACCCGCATAAGTTGCATCAACGTTATAGGTAAGAGCCACATCTATAGCCTCGGTTACATCCTTTACAATGAAATCGGCACCACAATTGCGGTTTTCTTGACCATAGCCTGTTAAGACCAAAATTGTTTTACAGCCTGCAGCTCTCCCAGCTTCTATATCACTGCTGCGATCTCCAATCATAAAAGAGAGGGAGAGGTTGATCCCAAGATCATGAGCTGCTTCTAGGAACATTCCTGGAGCAGGCTTGCGTCGAGAAGAGTTTGTATTAGGAAGATCTGGTGCCATGTAGGTGGTATCAATAAGACCCCCTAATTGACGTTGTAGTTCCTCTTGAACTGCCTGAAATTCTTTTTTTGTAAAATAACCACGACCAATACCACTTTGATTAGTGATGATGACATTATACCAACCTTGCTTGCGTGCTTTGGCCAGCCCAGCAGCAGCACCTTCAATGGCTTCAACCTCCTCTGGGCGATGACAATGATCTACTTCTTTCATTAAAGTCCCATCACGATCTAGAAATAGTGCCGGCTTGAGACCTTGTTGGGACCCATGTTGACAAGCATTATCGTGGCTATCGCTGTTGGCACCATGAGAATCACCCTGATTGTTGGCACTCTGGTTCATGAGGAAAATTTTAAAAAGCTTTCCTGAAGTTCTTCAGGGGAGCATGTTGCTGTTCCTAATTTGCCAATCACAATGCCAGCAGCATGGTTGGCTAGTTCCGCTGCTTCTTCTGGAGTTGCCCCTGAGGTGATCCCAATGGTATAGAGAGCAATAGCGGTATCTCCAGCCCCAGAAACATCGTAGACCTCCTGAGCCCGAGTAGGAGTGTGATAAGGAGGATGGCCAGAGCGAAAGAGCATCATGCCTTGCTCGCCAAGAGTAATGAGGAGAGCTTGGGAATGCCAACGTTGTAATAATCGCTCTCCAACAGCAAGGAGCGCTCCATCTTGCTCCACCGGAAAAACAGGAGGTACTAAAGGAACCCCTGCTGCTGCAAAAGCCTCCGTACGGTTTGGTTTGATCACGGCAATACCAGGCCAATCAAGGGGATTTCCAGGATGAGGATCACTCGTAATAATCTGATCTCTCCTTTGATTTAAAATAGCATCAACTAACTCTTGGCGGAGAAATCCTTTGCCGTAGTCCTCAAAAAGAATGGCATCTATTGTTTCTAATAACACAAGAGAGCGCTCTATTGAATGCCGTAAGACATGGGAATTGAGAGTCGATTTTTTTTCTCGATCGACTCTTACGACCTGTTGATGCTGCGCAATAATACGAGTTTTTACAATGGTGGGAGTTTCCTCTGCTAGAATAAGTTCTTCAGTTTTCAATCCCTCTTCCTTCATTAAGGATCTTAATTTCTCCCCAGCAGCATCTTTTCCAATAGAGCCTAAGACATGTACTTCTTGACAAAATTGCCTTAAGTTTCGAGCTACATTAGCTGCACCTCCTGGATAGCTTGACTCTCGTTCAACCTCCACTACCGGAACAGGAGCTTCGGGTGAAATACGAACTACATTTCCCCAAACGAATTCATCAAGCATGAGGTCCCCTAAAACTAAAATCTTTTTTTTAGCGGCAATATTGAGTAAATGTTGTAGTCTTAGAGCGTCCATTAAAAAGTCAATTTTTTGAGAAGTCTGCGTAGCGTTGGATAATAACGGTGCGTTATTAAAAATAATAGTTATACTATAGTGAGTTTCTAAACCAAAGCATGAAAACCCCTTCATCCTATTTTTTGCGAGTTAGTTCTACAATGACATCTCCACTTGCTTGTTCCTCATGGACTTTAAGCTCGGGTTTACTCATTTTCTTTTTTTTCCTCTTCAGTCTCTCTTTACTGCGTGCAGAGGGAGTTCCAATGTCGATTAATCTTTCGGATTTTCCAGCAGCCTCCGTTCAAGATGTTGTTGTTCCTGTCCCCAGCGAGATCTTTGGGGTACTCGATCAATTAGGGAATCCTAATTGGAGAGCTCAACTTCGACTTCGCAAGACACAAACTCCTGATGATCGCGCACAGGTTGCTTTATTGCTTGGCTCCGTTATTGCAGAAGGATTTATTGCTGTTGAGGCTGAAGATGCAGAGCGTGTCAAAGAATTAGGCCGTGATGTCTTGACTCTTGCCGATGCTATTAATGTGCGCAAATCGGTGATCACGCGAAGCAAAAGCATTATTGATAAGGCAAATCATCGCGACTGGCATGGGGTGCGTGTCGAATTTGATGGTGCGTTACAAGATGTGCGTGCTGCCATGGATGAAATGAACGATGAAGATCTTGCTCAGTTAGTAAGCTTGGGAGGATGGCTTCGCGGCACTGATGCACTCACTGCTATTGTTGACGAGCATTATACTCCTTCAGGAGCTGAGCTCCTCCATCAACCAGAGTTGGTTCGTTACTTTGATCGTTGTATTAACAGAATGTCGCCTCGCTTAAGGAAAAATCCTTTGGTAGTTCGCATTCATTCTATTCTGAGTCAAATTGCCCCAATCATTGATGGGAAAAAACAAGATATCCCTCGGGAGCAGATCAAAAAAATTCATTCTCTCACCGATGATGTTGTTCAAAAAATCAATGATATTTCTTGAACTTTTCTCATCTAAAAAGACCGTGTTTTCTTACCATCCATCTTCTCTAAAACAACGTGTAGCTCTTTGCCTAGTTGCTATTGCTTTTATGTCAACCGTCCATGCATCGGTTGATGATGCTCTTGCTTTTGCTTATGAGGCCTCTCTACCGTATGCTAAACAATATGCCTTCCGTAAAGATGCATGGGGTGGTGATTTAGGAGTCAAAGAGAAAAAGGCCGTTATGGCACAACTCTTTAAAGGAAATGATTACTGGTTTATCATGGCCTCCGATGTGAAGAATGCTAAAGTTTCTGTGCATCTTTATGACGCCTTGGGGAAATTGGCTGAATCAGAGGCCTGGCAACGCACCCATGATAAAAAACACTGTGCCTCAGCGGGATCTCATATCATCCCTGAAAAAACTGGAACTTATTTTGCAATCGTAGAGGTATTGAAATCACCTGAGGAGAGAACACCTTGGGCTCTTGTTTATGGTTATAAGGATTTCAAAGAGAAAGACCTTAAAGCTTCAAAATAAAACTGTCAGTATTTACTTTGAAGACGCTCGACTCTTCCCTTCCACTGACGGCTTCGTCTCGTATTATATCGAGCACACGTCCTGAGCATCAGACAATCACTTGGGAATTTGAAAGTGCACGCTCATTACAAGCAATCTATGACGGCAATGAACAGCTCCTTAAGACGATGGAGGAAGTTCTTGAGATCGCTATTGTCACCCGTGATGGTTGGTTCCGGGTGGAGGGAGCCCCTGAGGCCATCAAAAGAGCCCAACTGATGTTGGGTGAGCTCCTTGACTTACAAAAGGGAGGAATCACCATAGGTAAAAACGAATTTTTGAATGTATTACAAAACTCTACCATGAAGCCTTTAGAGAAAGTCCCCCAACGCCTTCAATGCTCCTTTCGAAAACCGGCTATTTATCCTAAAACAGAATCTCAACAAATTTATCTTCAAATGATGGAGGAGCACGAGATCACATTTGGCATTGGACCAGCAGGTACAGGTAAAACATACCTTGCTATGGCCAAAGCAGTTTCTGCGTTGAAACAAGAAAAAATAAGCACTATCATCCTAACACGTCCTGCTGTTGAGGCAGGAGAAGCATTAGGGTTCCTTCCCGGGGAGCTCCAAGAAAAAATTTTCCCCTACTTACGTCCTCTTTATGATGCACTCCATGACATGTTGGAACCGGAGGAAATACAACGTTACCTAGATAAAAACATTATCCAAATTGCACCTCTTGCTTACATGAGAGGCCGCACCTTAAGTAATGCATTTATTATCTTAGATGAATCACAAAACACGACTACAGAACAAATGTTCATGTTTCTCACGCGTATCGGGCTAGGATCACGATGTATTATTACAGGTGATCCAACACAAACGGATCTTCCCAAAAACAAACCAAGCGGACTTATTGAAGCGCTACAAGCACTCAAGATGATTCCTAGTATTGGATTCCACTATTTTCAAGAATCAGATGTTGTCCGTCATTCGCTTGTAAAAGCCGTTATTCATGCTTATCAAAAGCACCGAGCTCTTTCTTAATTAATTCATGGTTAAATATCTGGAACAACGTCAACTAGCTGCTCGAGGGCTGACCTGTGGAAAAATAAGAAGACGCGTTAAAGAAACAAGGCTCGGGAGTTTTTTGGAAACACATTGGATCATTCGCTCATTGCTTTTAGTGATAATATTAGCAGCCCTCGTTGGGATTATGATGCTTGGAGATACTGTTGTTGGAACACAACAATTAGTCATTGCTCTTTTGCTTTTTGTCGCTGCACTCTTTCAATTATGGATAGGCGATCATGATATTTTTTGTAGCAACAGAAGATTGACCCTTATTTTTGGAACACTACTTCTTCAGCTTCTCATTGTAAAAGTACTGGTCCTAGGCAGCAATACTGAGGACTTTAGTGGAAAAATAGCACCTCTGCTCGTACCCTACACGTTCGCTCCATTAACACTCTCTGCACTTTTAGGAAAAAAAGAGGGGTTCTTTGCCCTTTTTTTTGGAGGGCTCTGGGGTGCTTTTCTTGTAGATCATTTTACAAGTATCAATATTCCTTTTTTAATTATTTCTCAGATTACAGGCCTCATTGCTGTAATCGTTACCTTTCAACTGCGCCGTCGGTCACGACTCATTCGTGCTGGCATCTATGTTGGAATTGCTACGCTAATCTTATCAATTCTTTTTGGGGAGATGCCACTTTCATCTTTACCCTTATCAGGAGATACCAATTGGCTCCTCTTTCTTTTGCAAGGAGCTGCGGTCTTCACTAGTGGACTCGGCACTTCAGTCATTGTGAGTGGATTATTACCGATCCTAGAATACCTTTTTCGAGTCACAACCGATATTTCTTGGCTTGAAATGGCTGACTTAAATCATCCGTTATTACGTCGCCTGAGCATGGAAGCTTCGGGCACCTACCAGCATAGCCTTTCGATGGCGACCCTTGCAGAGGCAGCAGCAGAAGCGATTGATGCGAACCCCACCATTTGCCGTGTAGGTGCCTATTTTCATGATATTGGAAAATTAGTGAAATCAGAATATTTTACAGAAAACATGCGGTCTGGGGACAATCCTCATCAGGACCTCACCCCAACCATGAGTACTCTCATCATTGCAGCTCATGTTAAGGAAGGGGTGGACTTAGCTCTAAAAAATAAATTGCATGGCCGCATCATTGACATCATTCGTCAACATCATGGAACGACAGTGATCGACTTTTTTTTTCAGCGTGCACGTCAGCAGGAGGAGGATATTCGTACCGGTGGAAAAATTATGAATATTCGCCTTGAGGATATCCCTGCTGTAAGCATGGATCAGTTTCGCTATCCTGGACCAAAACCTAGTACTAAGGAGGCGGCTATTATTGGTCTTGCTGATGCAGCCGAAAGTGCTACACGCAGTCTAGAGCGCCCAACGCCACAGCGTATCGAGGACCTCATTCACACACTCCTCAAAGAACGCTTGCATGACAATCAGTATGACGAATGCCCCATTACTATTGGTGAACTGCATAAGATTGCAGATAGCCTTGTTAGCACATTACTAGGTATGTTTCATACAAGGATTGCTTATAAAAAAGAGGCTACTGCCAAGGGGGAGTCCCATTAATAATGCTGGACCTCAAGGTCACCGTCACGATCAGTATGAAATATGCGGGTTAAGGCACCTTGTAATGCAGGCTTACCAATCGATAAACCCGCTCCTTGGATTGCTCTGCGCTATAGTAAAAAAGATCTAGGACGCATGTGGAGTCTACCCACTGATAACCAGTTAAGGAAATAGTAAGTTCTTTTTGTCTTTTGGAATTGATAGAGATGAGTTGCGTGCTGGTTCCATATTTTGCATCGTACATTCGTCGAAATGAATCAAAGAAATCTTGATACTGCTGCGCACTCCAAGAGGGATCACCATAGCGATATTCGATTTCAATAAGAGCATTTTTTTGAAAGACAAAAAGATTTTCTCTTAGTGCTGTTCCAAGAAGTCCATGAACAGTTATGATCGTTTTTTCTGCGACCTCTTCTCGATGGGTGATAGAAAACCCTCCTGGCCGAGCCATCTCCTCAAGGTTTTCAATGGAATCACCCCACACAAGCCCTAGAGGCACTTTAATCTCATGATGGGAGGGCTCCGCCTGCACTTTCAGAGCAGCAGCACAAAGAACAAAAAGGATGAGGAGACTCGCCCCTTTTTTTCTATAAAATGTCCTGGCTACAGTTTTCATGAATCAATATACCTCAATGGTGTCAGTAATGGCTTTAGCTCGGATATTTCATACTAATCGTCATGAGGTGCCGTGCAAAGCTCATTAGTACAAGACGGGCGAAGGATTGTGATTAGGGCTGTATGTTGTCCCTACTGCCCAAGTCAAAATGGAAGTCTCATGCAGCATTTATCCTAGCTCCCTGGTCTCTGCAGATGATTAGCACGAGATATCATGGCTAGGGAATGAGAGCAAGCTTATCACGTCTCCTTTTCAATTTAATATATAACTCACTTCCACTCTCCCTTTCGTAGATGTGGAGATTCCTCCTACTTATTATTTTCTTCATGTCATTAACTCATATTAAAAAAATTATCATCACAGGGCTTGCTATGTTTGCCATGCTCTTTGGTTCAGGCAACGTCATATTCCCATTAATTCTCGGAAAAGATTCTGGCAATCAACTTAGTTGGGGGTTG